>JAGRAW010000009.1 GCA_020434415.1 Bdellovibrionales bacterium | reverse complement strand
GGCAATACTGAGCTGTATGGCATATATCGACCTTAACCCGATACGTGCGGGCAAAGCCCGGACGCCGGAAGAGAGTGAATTCACCGGCGCATACCAGCGGATAAAAGCTGCGAAGGTGACTACCCGTCAAAAGGCTTCTGGAAGACCGTCCATATGGCTTCCTCCGATTGAGGAGATTTTTCAGCGCAATGGCAAAGCGACTCTGACCCTCTCCGAGTATCTACTCGTGCTCGACCGAACGGGAAGGCAGCTCGCCCGAGGTAAGAAGGGAGCTATTCCCAAAGAGCTTCGTCCGATCCTCGAGCGAGTATCGATTCAACCGGACAACTGGCTACAGAGCTCAGGTCGCTTTCGGAGGATGTTTCCCCGAGTGGCGGGGAAGGTTGAAGCGATGCGTCAGGCGGCCGAGTGCTGTGGTCGTCAGTGGTTCAAGGGAGTGACTGCCGCGGCCAGGTGCTTCTAACTGCGAGAGGCACCTTAGGACACCGTCTCAGCCACATTTGAACACTCCACTCGCACGTTTGAGCACTCCATTCGAACCTCAAGCCTGCATCAAACTGTGAGTAGTTAGCGACCCATCTGTACAAAAATCGCCATCAAGCTGCGCCAAGTTGCGCTGCAAGCTGGCATTGTCTACCGCGGTCAATATTGGATGTCCCATTCCTGCCTTCTCGCCATTCTTTCCTTCTCGGGAACATTGGGTGTCCCAT
Organism: Bdellovibrionales bacterium; assembly: GCA_020434415.1. GTDB lineage: Bacteria > Bdellovibrionota_C > UBA2361 > SZUA-149 > SZUA-149 > JAGRAW01. The sequence continues at coordinate 31,602 of JAGRAW010000009.1, read as the reverse complement.
TCTTCCTTCATTCTTCCTTTTCCCATTCTTCCTTCCCATTCTTCCTCCATTCTTCCTCCCGGCGAGGGAGGAGGGGGGAGTTATTCTTCGCGATTCTTCGCTGGCGAGGGGGCGGCGGGGATTGGAGCGGTAGGAGGAGGGAGTTACGGAAGCGGGGTGTATGGTTGGATGCCGACAAGTTGGGTGGAGAGACCTCCGGTCACGGGGCGGAGTAAGGGGCTGCCGGCTTGTGAGAGCACGAACAGAATGCGCAGTTGCGGACGGTATACGGCGAGGTCTGGTAGGGACGTAGGAAGCTGCGCATCGAGAAATCTGCCCGGTATCGGGATGTCTCCGGCGATACCCCACTGCGTGACGCTGATGCGTCCGTCGGCTCGTAGGATGTACCAGGTACCGTCGGAGGGTCGCCATACGGCCTTGTCCGTTCTGCCGTCTCCATCGAAATCAGCGGTTCGAATGAGGTCACCGGGTAGTCCCCACTGCACGGCTTCGAGCAGCGCACCGGAGCGGCCGTCTCGAACAAACCAACTACCCAGCGTTTGCCGCCAGACTGCGGCGTCTGAAAAGCCGTCGGCGTTGAAGTCGGCCACTAGAGGCACATCGCCGAGTAGTCCCCACGGAAAGAATGTGCCGACTCCATTTGATGATTGCAGCACGAACCATCCGCTGAACCCACCGCCCACGTCGGGACGATACACGGCGAGGTCGGTCACGGCGTCACCGTCGAAATCCCCGCTCACCGGTCGATCGCCGGCAAGGCCCCAAGCCGAAGCGCTCGTCGCTCCGGTGGCGAAGGTGATATTCCAGGCACCGGCAAGAAACACGGCGTCATCGACTCGCCCATCGCCGTCGTAATCGCCTCGGACAACGACACTACCGGAGGGAGCGACACGAGCCTGCACCGTCTGCTCCGAAATAGTCAGCGATTGCAGTTGATTCGAGGCGGGATCGAATAATAGTGCCGAGGAAAATTCATTGTTTCGAACCGTTCGAGAATCACCTCGGCGACGACGGGCCGCGTAGTAGAACGATTCTCGCTGAGGAATCAGGTCGCCGGGCAAGCCCAATTGAGCGAAACGAGCCTCACCACCCGAACGCACGAACCACATCCCTTGCGCGGGACGCCATACCGCAGGCACTGTGGTCCCGCTGCCCTCGACGTCCAGTGGAATCGGCACATCTCCCCCCAACCCGAACTGTATCGCCGGGGCTCCTTCGAGTAGCCACAGACCACTTGTCGGACGCCAAACCGCCCGCTCACAAGCACCACCCGAGTAGGCGGCAGGGACCGGAATATCATCCGGCAGTCCAAACTGCGTAGTCTCGATGCGATTGCGAGTGCGCACCAACCATTCTCCCGTTTCCGGACGAAAGAGCGCAACGTCGGCAATACCGTCACCGGTGTAATCACACGGCACCGGTATATCACCAAAACGGCCAATGCTGATGACGACATCGTTTCCGCCCGACGAAGAACGGTAGAGAAACTGCTGTGTCGCCGGTCGGAAGACTCCCGCATCGCTGCGCCCGTCGCCATCGTAGTCCGCCGGGGCAGGCAGGTCGCCGAACAAGCCGAACTGCACCGACTGCAGCAGGTCGGATCCGGAGCTTCTGATCAACCAACTTCCAAGCGATGGCCGAAACACCGCCCGATCTGTTATCCGGTCCCCATTGTAGTCAGCCGGCACCGGCACATCACCCGCCAAGCCGAACTGCAGTTCGTTCGCTGTTCCCTGCCCTTCGAGCGCCGACTGGAGCGGTGTGCTGAACCAGGAGCCGACGGCCGCCCGAAAAACAGTCAAATCAACCGCACCGTCGCCATCAAAATCCCCCCGCACATGCCGACGGGGCAATGCTGCGACGCCCGAAGCATCACGAACGGTAAACGTCACTACGACACTGTCCGACGCACCAAATGCATCCGCGACGCGGAACAACACATCATACGAACCGCTCTGATCCCCGGCGGGCCGCCAGGCGAATCGACCGGTAGTGGACTGCAGGCTGGCGCCGGGAGGAAGACCGTCCGGTGCCGTAAATCGAAGTGGATCATCGTTCGGGTCGCTCGCCGTCAGCCGGAAATCGATCAGTTCACCCTCTTCGACCGTGCGGGAGCGACCCGTGGTAAATGATGGAGCACCATTCCCCCCGGAGTCTACCGGCATGAGGCAGGAAACGGCGCTTGCGAATAGTGCGATGTCTGCTCTGCTCTCCGGCGAGAAAAGTGTGTTCGGCCGAGTCGTATCCTGCGTCGGGCACATAATCCATGGAGGTGGGAAGCCACACCCCTGATCGTGGACCGCGTTGAACGTATGTGCAATCTCGTGCGCCACAAGCTCCGCTGCAGCAGCAGTCGAACCGACCAGCACCGAAAATGAGTAGCGATAGCGATCGCAGGCAGTGCCGAGGTAGGCGAGTCCGATCACACCGCCCGCGAGGGGGCGGTCAGTGAAAAGGTGAGCGACATCGTATTGGTGACGCGTTGAAAAGTGACTGCTCCAATACTCGGAGAAGCTGTCGAGCAAGGTCTCGGCGGCGGTGTCGAGAAACGGATCGGGGGTGGTCCAAGCGTGCTGAAACGTGACAGTGAAGGTAAGATTGTGCTGGGTCCGGTAGATAGCGTCCGCAGCGTTTACAATTTCCAAAATCGCGGCATTCGCATCCACCGCGCCTCCCTGCGCTTCGACGTACGAAAAGTCGGCATCGGTCGCGAGCTCGATTTCAAGTAGTTCGGTTGTAGGGGCAGTGCGGCCGAGCGGTCGCAGCACTCCCTCCGTATGCAATCCGCAGGACTGAAGCAGTCCTTGCAGTGCCTGAGGAGTAAGCTCTCCAATCCGATACCTAGCGGAATCAATCGAGAAAATCTGAAAGGTGCGACCGTCGATACGGACCATTCCACCGAAACGAAGAGATTGGTCCGAGCGAACGGAAATGCTCAGCCGAGCAAACTCGCTTGCGCTCTCCGACACCGAACGGAAGAGCAGCACACCGGGATCTACAGATTCCCCTAGCGAGGTAGTCGCCGTGTAATCGACGGCTTGGATCGGATGATAAACGACATTGAACGTCCGATCTCCGGCAGGCGTCCGAATGGCTACCGCAACAGGGGTTGCGCTTCGACCTGCAGCTTCTGCGGAAGCGGCGCGAAAGAGTTCGTCCAACGGCAGGCTCGCGATCGGTGCCGTTACACCGACCTCCTCCGCCGCTGCCCGTGCTGTCCACAAACAGCCGATACCAATCAGCGAGACTAGAATCGACAGGCTACTGCGAATAAACGTTCCTGCGCACAATGCACTCTACCTACCTTTCAACTCCTTGCGGCGAAACAGTCGCAGCACCTCGTCCGCCCCCGCTGCGGTTGCCAGTTCGAGTGGCGTCACCCCCTCACGATTCTCGATTCCGGCATCCGCACCGGCACCGAGCAACAGTCGAACGATCCGCACGGTGGTGTCTTTTTGACGGCCGCCCGGCGCCCGCGTTGCGACTTCGGCAAACCGCCTCCCGTCGCCACCACCCCTTTCCGCATCCGCCTCTTCTCGACCTGCCGCTCCTGACACCACCGGTCCTACGCCCCCACGCTCTAGAACCTTTCGCTCTGCGACACTATGCAGCGATGGATTGAGGGAATAATGCAGCGGTCCATTCCCGGCGGCATCCTGCATCGCGACAGGCGAACCTGCCGCAAGCAGCGTCTCGACAACCGAAACTGGCCCACCGGCTATAGCATAAAGTAGGGCAGTTCTGGAATTGGCATCTCGAGCCGTGGTAATCGCACCATACTGAATCAGCGGCTCAACCGCCTGCTCCTCGCCGACTTGCGCCGCATGAATCAGTGGCGTCGCTCCCTGAGAGTCAGGCTCGTTGGGATTAGCACCGCTCGCAAGAAGTAGCTCGAGTAGCCCGATGCGTCCGAAACGGATGGCGGCAATGACCGGGGTGAAGCCGCGGAAGCCGCGCCGGTCCAACGCCGTTCCCTTGGCAATAAAGCGCTCGACCTCAGCTCGTTCTCCGCGCTCAATCGCGGAGAAAAACAATGTCCGAGCGGTCTCATCGTCTTGACCGACAGCCGCCGACAGTCGACCCCCATCCTTTCCCGCCGCACCACGTCCCTGCAGTAAATACCGTTCCAGGCCCAGCCAACAAAGGCCGCCGATCAAGAGTAGCACTGCAGCCGCCAATGGGCTCGAGCGGAGCGATCTTTGTGGCGGCGGCGGGGTTCTCCCATCTGATCGAACATTTACTACAACCGGTCCCTCGAGATGTCGCGCCAGCTCCTCTGCTGCTTCCTCGGCAGTTGCGAACCGTTGCTCTCGAGATTTGGCGGCCGCACGGCGGACGAAGACGTCGAACCATTCGGGAATGCCCGACCCCGGCGCAAGCAAGGTGGGGAGAGGTGCCGAAAAATGTTGTTTCGCAAGACGAACATAATTCTCGTCGGTGAACGGCCTGCGACCCATAGCCATCTCGAAGGCGACAATTCCCAGGGAGTAGATATCGACCCGGGGATCAGGCGTCTCGCCCTTCAACTGCTCCGGTGCCATGTAGTAGGGGGTGCCGACAGTTTCACCGACATCGGTAAGCCCTTTGTCCAGCATGAGGGAACGAGCTAAACCGAAATCGCTAAGCTTCACCTCATGCTTCTGACTCAAGAGGATGTTATCCGGCTTCAGGTCACGATGAATCACCCCCTGTTGATGGGCACAGGCAAGCCCGTAACAGACTTCGCGCAGGATTCGTGTGATCTCGCGGATTGGTATCGGCTCGCGCGTGCCGTAGATCCGCTGCGCAAGATTGCCGCCGTCGACATACTCCATCGAGATAAAGTAGTACCCATGCTCCGCCGCACCGAAGTCATAGAGCCGGACGATGTTGGGATGTGCAAGCTTGCGCGCGACTAGAACCTCATTGCGGAAACGGGCAAACTGCGTAGCATCCCGCGACATCTGAGGATGAAGCAGTTTCAGCGCTCCGATTTCATTATCCAGCGCTCGATCGACTACTTGCAGCACGACGCCCATACCGCCTTTGCCGAGCGTGCCGAGCACCTCATAGCGGCCGGCAATCAGGGTCCCGGCGTGGAACAACGGTGCGTCAGACGGCGTCGTCATACGTTGGAAGCGCAATACAGCGCTCGGCAAAGAGCTGTACCCTTGGGATGCTGGAAATTGCTTTCGACAGTCCCCTCGAAGAACCAAGCGAAGGCGCGGCGACAGTTACTTGCCTCGCGCACGGTACCGCTGCTACCCCTCGCTGCGCTTGCGAGGCTTTCGCGCAGGAGCACCGCCTTCGGCTGCCAGTGACTGGGTCATCCAGCGCCAGCCATGACCACGGCGCTGCACCAGCTGGACACGTGTGAGCAGGTCATTCTTGGCAGCCGGGTCGTAGCCCAACGTTCGCCAATGCTCGTCCGTAACTTGCTCAAGTTGCCCCATGCGCATCTGCTCAATCACGCTGAACAGACAAAACCATCGGTGCTGCTCAGAACCGGGTAGCAAGTTTCCTTCTCGTTTGCTGAACGCAGCAATGCCCATTGCAATGTCACGATTACATCCCCCGGCGATCAAGGACAGCGCTGAGACTTGGAGAGGGTCACAGGCGTAGATATCTTTACAAACTTCACCAATCTCTACCCCCGATGCCAGACCGGCCAAAGCCTTCTGTGCCTGCTCGATACTACCCGAAGCAATCTGGACGGCCAGACCGCTCCTACCGGCGAATCCGGCAAGCATTCCTCGACCCGCACCGAAGCTCGGTGCGATTTGCCCGACGTGGTAGCCGATGTGCGCACGCAGTAGCGCGTCGTCAAGGATAGGGCGCCACACCCGCTCGTTGAGCGAGGTGCTGACTCGACGACAGACGGCGTGAATAAAGCAAAGGGAACCGGCAACATCAGATCCAATGAGGTCGATTGCCGTCGTCAGGTTCGATATCTTCCCGTCCGACTCCTCGTCCTCTGAGCGATGAGGAGCGAGGGCGCGATCATTGGCTGCGTGGAGCATGAGATTCGTCACCACGGAGAACGCGTGGGAATCGGGTTCTCCAAGCTCGCCTGAGCGGCCATAGACGGAGCGGACCACCACCCATAGCAACCAAGGAACGGGCCGGACCCGCTCGACAATTTCGGCCGCAGCTGCCCAGCCGACGCCGCTCGGCGTCCCCGCGATACCCGGCTCTGCGGGATCGAGGAGCTGCTTCGCCGCTTTCAGCTCCTCTCCGACCTGCTCGTCAAACCCGTCCTCGCCAAAGTCGTCGAAGCCGAATTGATCGTCGCGTGCCTCGTGTTTGGTCTTGTCAGGCATCTGCCCTTGTCTGCTGCGCCCGCTACCAGAAATTGTCCCAGTCCCGAATCCAATATTCAAGCTGGGGATGCGCTCCAGCAGAGTGCCGGAGTTCCACTCTACTCCAGATGCCTCCGGCTCGCTAAAGATTCCGACCAAACCAATGAGGCAACCGACGCCCGGTAGCGGGTGCCGCGACCGAAAAGTGGCGCAACTACATAGATTCCCGCGTAAAATAGCTTGAGACAAACAGAGCGTCGAAGGGTCGCTATTGCAACTGCTGAATCATCAATCGCAGCTGCTCCTGGAACTCGGGATCGGTTTCCCGCGTCAGCGATTGTTCCAGTAGCGCCTTGGCTGCCTGCCGGTCCTGCGACACCAGGGCTTTGTTGTAGGCGAACAAGCGAGTGTATCGATCCGGATGAGCGACCAAGGCCTCAAGCTCGGTGGAGGAAGGCGCCCACTGCTTGCTGTTGAGATAGACGGCCAGCCAAGTGTCGAGGGTCGAAGCCTCCGCCTTCTTTGCGGACGAGAGCAGAATCATCGCGATGAGCTCAACCGGCGGCTCTGAATCCAAAAGCTCCGTTATTCGCTGCTCGGTCACCGCAGACGGCTGCTGAAGAATCTCGGCAAGACGCGCGAGCTGCTCCGGCGGAACGGATTCAGGATTCGCACGAACACTGGTAAGCACAGCGACCGAAGCCGGGTGCTCAAAGGCCACTCGGTTTATCGCATCTGCAATCGCATACGCGCGCAATTGAGGGTTTGGATGGAGAAACAGCTTGGCGATATTCTCGACTTGCACCTTTTGAGAGGGCGCTATTCCTGCAAGCACGAAGAGTTGATCGCTTTCATCCAGTTCGGCCCACTTCTGAAGTTCCCAGGTGCGTCCCCAAGTAATTTCCGGCAAGTCCAGCACGATGTTCGGATGGTTGAGCAACAGCTCGAGCGCCGACTTTGCCGCGAACGCTTCGTGGGAAAACATGATTGCCAGCGCCTGAAGCCGAACAGAACCGTTTTCAGCCAAGTACACCGCGATATCTTCTACATCCTCAACACCACGAGCGCTGAACCGAGCCAGATTCCTGACCGCGCCGTCAGCGCAGGAGAGATCCATGTTCGACTCCACGAGACGCTGAAATGCGGGCCCATAGGGCGGCGGAAGTTTGGTCAGCACATGTGCCGGCACTCGCTGGAGCAGTCGGCCGGTTTGCTCGCCTGCTGCTGAAAGAATCGCCAGAATGACGCCCGGATGACGCTGATCCAGCGGACCCAAGTCTTGCGGCGCTGTCTCACCTAAAAGTCGCGCGAGCGCAAATGCGATCGCCATTCGGCGGTCCTCGTGGTCGAGCTGCATCTCCCAGCTGCTATCGAAGGCGACCCGTAACAGCCCGACGTCGACTCCCGGCAGTTCATCGCCGTTGTGCGCCGAAGCGACAATCAGGTCTTGCACCTGTTTGTTCTCGTATTCCTTCTCGAGCGCCACTTCAGCCACCGTAAGCATGCGGGAGGGAATCTTGCTCATCCAGTCGAGGCGGAGCTGATTCAAATCGTATTCCACAGTTTCATACGCCGGGGAGAACAGGCGCACGAATAGAACCGCCACGACGACCAACGCTCCCAGAAGCAGCACCCATCCGGTTGCCGTCGTCGTTCCGGTAGCGACGGCTACCCGTTGGCCCGCCGGCTCCTGTTGGAACGGCCTCTGGGGAGGACGGTCGGTGGTAAGCGGAGCAGGTGTCGGCTGCCCGGGGGCCTCCAACAGTGCCGCATCATCAATATCATCGATATCGAAAAACCCTTCTGCCACCGGCTCGCGTTCCAGTTCGGACAAAAAGGCATCTCCTTCGTCCTCGGTCACCGGTTCCATTATCATGGAAACCGTGGGCCTTGCCTTTTGAACGATTCTGCCGGAGGCCGCCGCCTCTCTCGGCGGTGGAGTTGCGCTCCTCGCAGAAGCTCGGGCACTTTTGCCATCTTTGGCGACCTGGAGTGCCTCGACAACTTCACCAATATCAGGTCGCTCGGTAGGGACCTCCGCAATCATCGCATCAAGCAGCGCCTGATGACGATCCGTGAGGTCGGCTACGAGATGCCGGTCGTTCGTAAACTGATGCTTCTTGCGCAGGACGAGGAAGATGCGTCGAAAGACTTGTCCGAGACCGTAGATGTCGGTTCTGGCATTTAGAGCAAGGTTGCCCAGCATCTCCGGTGCTAGCGTCTGCACCAACTCCGGCGGACACTCGCGCGACGCTTCGGCAAGTGCCGCACCAATTCCTGCGTCGAGAAACAGTACGGAGCCATCCGCATTCAGCGCGATATTCGATGTTGTCAGATGACCGTGCCATACCCCGTGCGACTGCCATTCTTGAAGCTCCTGAGCGAGCACAGCGAGGAGCCGCACAACTGAAGGAATCTGAAGGTCGCTTCGTGCCGACAGGATATGCGCGAGCGTACTCGGTACGAGCACGCGCCGATACCAAAGCTGATTCTCGAGAGTACCGAAATCGCAGACACCGCTCCGCAGGTCACGAAAATGGGTCAGACGCTCAAAAGTCTCGCGAAGCCGCTCGTGAAGCACCGGTTGCAGGGAGACATCCGGTCCCGCGCAACGGATGATGGTCGGGCCCGGCTCTCCCGCACGGACCACTACCGGTCGGAGATCCCAGGTCTTCCCCGGACGCGCGACGGCGAGCACCCCCGATTTAGGGCACGCCGCTTCGATCAGCCGTTCAAGGCGATCCCGCTCCTTGGGACTCAGCTCACCGATGGAAACGAAATCGAAGCCGGCCGAGATCGCAAGCCCGCCGCTTGCGCGCTCCGAACTATCGCTCACCAATGTCAGGTTTGGTTTCTTGCCCGCCATGTACCACAACAACGCCCTGGCGCACCCTCAGCGCCTCACAATCCAGACAATAGTCAGTGGTTTCGGCACGTTCGCTTCAAACTAAGTGCTAAGCTGCTTGGATCATTAGACGTTGTCCCCAACCAAGCAAACAACAGGCTCTCCTGCGTTGCCGACCGAGGTATCCGGCTGTGGAGCTCCCGACTACTGCTACTGCGCAGCACCCCGCTCCGCGATAATTGCTTCAACTTCCTGCAGTAGGCGAGGGATGACCTCATCGTAAGCGAATTTACCGAGCAACGTTTCGCCACGCTTCAGATTGACGAAGGTAGGGGCACACCAGAGACCAAGGTCCGCTTCGTCCGTCTCACCCGGGCCATTCACCCGACAGCCCATGACAGCAACAGTGAGCGAATGCTCCCGCGCATACTGCAAGGCCGCCTTCACTTCTTGCGCCAGTCGGACGAATGCGCCGTTTTCGACACGAGAGCACGACGGACAAGAAATGACATTGAGACCGCTCGAAAGAAAATCCGGGACAGAACGGAACCGACCGGCAGCAACGTCTTCAATTATTTCCCGAGCAGTGAAAATCTCTTTATCCTTCTCCGAATCAGGCAAGGTCAATGACACCCGCACCGTCTCGCCTATTCCCTGCGCCAGCAATTGCTCGAATGCAATTCGCGTCTTGATCGCTCCATCCGGCAACAATCCGGCCTCAGTGACACCAAGATGGAGGGGGACATCAGGATACCGTAGCGCGAATTCTCTGTTGATCGCGACTACGGCACGGGGATCAGAGCTCTTGAGCGATACCACGTAGCGTTGAAAACCCAGCTTCTCGAGCAGCTCCACATGAAATCCGGCGGAGGCTAGCGCTGCCTCGCGGGGATCTTCGCTTTGCTCACGCACGGCCGGATCAAGCGAGCCAAAGTTGACGCCGACCCGTATGGCACAGTCATGTGCACCCGCGAGGTCCACGAGGTACTTCACCTTGTCCGCGACCGGGGTCTCACGTTGATGATGATGGAGGTGACCGGGATTGTAGCGGAACTTCTGCACGAACGGCGCAGCGCTCGCAGCGAGACGGTAGTTCTCTTGTAAATCGATCACCAGGTTGGCGGCAGTTTCCTTGCGGATCTCCTCCAGTGCCTCGATGTCCTTACGACTATCGACGGCGATACGAATCAGATCCGCTCCCGCGCGCTCCAGCAGACCGATCTGCGCCAATGTGGCTTCGATATTGGTGGTCTTGGTGGCGCACATGCTTTGGATCGCTATCGGTGCATCGCCGCCGATAGTGGTGCTACCAACCGCAACAGCCCGCACTCGTCGTCGGGGCAAAGCTCGCTCGGGGCGGCTCTCCGGAACTAAGGTAAGATTTCCCATCGCTGATTTCGGACCCTGTGTAACTGCCCCTCTGTATTGCCCCGCCAATGCGCCAACCCGTGGAACGGCTAAAGCTCTGCGCTTTATGGTTGGGGGTATACCTGGAGCCTATCTCTCAAAAACCATCAAACTTGGCAAATATAGCCCACCAATGTGGTCACCATTACTCCGGGGCATTGACTGCACTTCCGTAAAACCGACATGCCTATCGTTCGTACCGGGCTCAGTATACTCCCTGCCGACATTTCTGTAGAATGGAGGCGCATTTAGAATGCGGTCGCATCCGGAGCTGCGGATAAAGCGATCTCTCATTTTCGCATCTAAGCGCTTGAATTAACGGATTTTACCGCTGAAGCAGGGGGCTCGCGCCGACATGGAAGACGAACTCAGAGCCATTTTCGGTCGCATTACGGAAACCTATACGGTGCCGCTTCGGCTCTCGAGTCGCTGTGAGGCCAAGGTGTATTATCGGGTTGAAGACCTGAGCAGCGAAGACATCGAACAGTGCTCCCAATACATCTCGGAGCGGATGGTCAAGGTCTGCCAGCCGGCCCTTCCGGAGCTTCTAGTGAGCCTACGAGGTAACTTCACGGGGCTAGCGACGATGTTGGCCCGAGAACTAGCTCCTCCCGGCGAGTCGCTTGAAGTTGTCAGCTTGGAACAAATCGAAAGCGGCAACGGCGTTACCAACCGGCTCAAAGGTGCAAACGTCGCACTGGTGAATGACGTAATCACGACCGCTCGGTCGTGTTTAGAAGCCCACACAAAAATCACCCTGATGGGCGCTTCGGTTCTTTGCTGGTCTTGCCTGATTGACCGAACATTCGGCCCTGGGCCGGTGCCGGTGGTAGCCGCATTTACCGGGGCACCGATTAACCTTCTGGAAGAGATTCCATAGTCTTCAAGAACATCCGCCTAGTTTCCGGTAACATCCGGGGTTTCCGGTAACATCCGGGGTTTCCGGTAACAGCCCGGGTTTTCGGTAACATCCAGGGCTTTCGAGAGCAGCCAAGGAGCGAGCAAAAAGCGATTCTTGGGCTAAGGACCGAGAGAAATCCCTCGAAGAAGCCCCTCTGAAAAACTGAGGAGGGGCTTTTTCGGCACGCTCCCAGGCTCAGCAGGAATCTGCCAGGCTCACTCAAAAGAAATCTGTCAGGCTCAACTGCCTGAGCCGTTCGCCATTCTGGCAATTTTGTCGAGCTCGTCGAGCGCAGACTGGGTGGTTCCTACAGTCGTCGTCTGAGCACGAAGCTCATCGAGATACATCAAGGTATCTTCCAACATCCAGCCGATTCGGGTTCGGTCCGGCCCCAACGATTTGAGGATTTGCGCCGCTGCCTGCACATGCTCTCGAGCTTGCGCCTCACGCTCGTCCTCGCTCCCCAGCTCGTTTTGCGTAGATTCGTTTCGCCCAGTGCCTTGCAATTGTGTGCCTCGCAATTCTTGGTCCACGCGCCCCCCTTTCTAAGTTCTCGACACCGATTCGTGCCGTTGGTTTAAGTAACTTATACTTCTGTCCTGACGAGCGCAAGGGGCGCCGCCACCATTCCTGGGCCGACACGGAAACGGAAACGAGGTATAAGGGGGCATGACGCGAAACACCATTTCACTAGCTGCGGGGCTGCTGCTTTTTTGCGCGGCATGCGATGCGACCAACAACCCGGCGCAACGGCAGGATTTGGAACAGCAGGTCAACCAATGGGTCAATCAGCTTGTCCAGCAATCGGATGTTCCTCTCGAAGAGCTGAAGAAGCTCCATCAACTCGAGTACCAGGTCTTTCGTCTCCCCCTCGACAGCGCTCCGGAAAGGATCGAAGGCGCCTTGGATGAGCTAGGGAAAAATCGTTGGGACTGTTTTCACGTGCAGGCCGCACGGCCGACCAAGGAAGAGCCACAGCCAAGCCTGACGTTTTTTTGCAAGCGACCGTCGGAGACGATGCTCCGCTATGTGCCACGCTCACTGGTGGGTGGATAAGGATCGATTAGGAGCACCGACAAGACGCTCGATCCTTCGCAGGAGCACCTTCTTCGAAACCGACTTGGCGCAAAAATCGTCTGCACCCGCTTTCAACAACCCATATTCGACATCGGGACTGGCATAAGCAGTAAGCGCGACGATTGGAATCTCGGCAGTAGCAGGACTGTTCTTCAAACGCTGAATCGTCTCTCTGCCGTCGAGATCCGGCATCATGAAATCCACGATAATCAGTGTCGGATGAAGTCGATTCGCGCTGACAATACCGTCAACGCCATCTGCAGCCGTTTCCACCCGATACCCCTCGAGCTCGAATACACGCCGCAAAATCGCTCGCTGGTCGGGATCATCATCAATGACGAGCAACAGCGCCGGCCCCTCAGCCCTCGGCCGAACGGTCGGCACCGACTTCTCCGCAGCGGCCGGCGGCGGCGGCAGCAACGACGGCTCCTTATTGCGCTCGCCATCATGTTTGCCGTTTCGACTTCTAAGATCTCGATAGAATGCCGCAGCACCGGTGACCGGTCGGGAGAAGTCGCTCAATCCATTGCCCGCGTCGTCTCCTCGCACGTGTTGATCTAGCTCTACTTGTTCAGGATCTCTCAACACGACGCCGTCGTCGCTGTCGAGTACGGCTTGCGAACGCTGGATCTCTGCCACACGCGCACTAAGATAGGCATCATGCACACCCGGCACATTCTCGAGCACTTCGCGAACACTGCAACGACCGAGCTCGGCTTGTCGCATACCGTTTTCGATCAACGACTCCCCGCCCTCTCTGACGAAGGCATCGGCAATGCGATGCAGCGACGCTCCTTCGAGCAATCGCTTTCCTGCACCGGTCCCCATGTCGAAAACGACGCTGACGCCGGTGGTGCCGAGATAGCCCGTTCCCCCGCATACCTCGCAGCCGCTCCCGCGCTGTTCGGCGGCAAGCTGTATGCTCAGGCCGTCGGGAAGTCCTACCACATCGCCGTCGGCGAGCGGCACGCGCGTCGCGCAGCAAGCACACACGCTCGGCACCAGGTAATAGACCAGCAGCCCCCGTATCAAGCGACGCTCCTCGACGGAAAGTTGTTCGAGCTCTGCAACCACATCGAACGCCGTAGTGCCCCCGACCCCCACCAGCACTCGAGCCTGTTGCCCTCGCTCGAAAATGCTGCGGTTCGAGCGGAGGTCTTGCGCCGCCTCGGTGCTGTGCACATCCGAATAGCTTTGTTTGAGCGCGCGTAGCGCCACAGATCGAGCATGTTCGCTGGTCGAGGCGACCAGGTAGACGCCGTGTTTACTTTTGAAGAGACGCTTCAGCTTGCGGGCATTGTCTTCGGTCAGACTTTGCCAGAACACCGGGTTATCCAGGCGATCGATACTGAACTGTGTCAGCGTGAGCAGTCTACCGCCGGAAGCATCGACAGTAACTTCGAGATCGCAGTCGACACTCGACGCCTTAAAATCGATACGGGATATCGCGTCAAATCCCGACGCGTTGTGCTCCCTCACCTGTCCTCGACGGAGCAAACTGGCCAGTATCGCTCGCGGGGAGACACTAATCTCGACCGACGAAATATTTCCATCCGGAAATTGAAATATCGCCCGTGTGAATGGCGCATCGAGCGGTATTGCCACCGAGGCTACCGAATGCTTTACCGCGGTGGCCGTGAGCTGTTGGATAGCCTTGCGCGTTTCAGGGTCCTCGCTGTACTTCGTCAGCGCGTCAAAAGCTGTTTCACTTTTCTGTTGCAGCACTTCGCGCGCAGCGAGCGTGAGCTTGGCTGATTTTGCGGCAAAAGCGATCTGGATATCTCGTTCGCGCGCGAGCGCCGGCACTACCGGCAGCGCGTACAAACGGCGGAAGCCCTCCAGGCCTTCTTCGTCGAATGGATCGATAAGAGCGACAAGAAGTCGTGCTTCCGCTCCTTCACCGCTGCGACGAACCGGAATGGATTTATGCTTCTCGACGAGCAGACCGAGCTCTACCGGTTGCTCCGACAGTAGGGCATCATCGACCTCGAGTTCGCCAACTTGCAGCAACGGCACGCCGAGATGAGTTGCAATCGCACGAAGCAACCGCGACTCCATTTCCTCGCCGAACTCACGCGCAATCGACTCGATCAGCCCTACCTCCGGATAGGAGAAGATCGCTTGGTTAATCTGGTCGACGCTGAGAATGCCCAGCCGGATGATCAGCTCTTGCAGACGCTTCATGCCCAATCAACTCTCAGAAGACCTGACTACCGCCAATCGGCAAGCAGTTGCGGCCCCATGCGCTTCGCACCACGCCATGAGCTGCGCTGTCCGGACACACCTTCTGACAGAGCACTCTCGAGGGTTTCACGGTCGGCTTACCGACAACCGACTCGCCACTTTCGGATCCAGCAACGTATATCGGCTTCTGTAGCCGCAAATCTGAGCACTGGGCGTCTATTCAGCTAAGAGTCTGCAGTTACTCACGTTTCATGCGCCGTAGCGATGGCTCAGGAGACCACTCGCCAGCGAGAACCCGACCGCGCTTGGGGATCGTGTTCCAGTTGAATCTCCCCCTGCAGAGTGCCGTCGAGCGGGCTAGAGCCGAGAAGCGGTTGCAGCAATGCGGCGGGGAAATCTCTGGTAAGGAGCGAGACTCGAATCTTTCGCGTTTGCGCCTCCCAAGTGACCTTTGCGCGAACCGGAACTCGCTCCTGCCCTTCGAGTGACGAAGCGAACAGGTCAAGTGTCACTTGAACGTCCCCCTCTTCTAACGGCAGCTTGAGCGGGCCGCCTTCGCCGTGCGCTACGTCGAGTCGCAGAGCCCCTTTGTCTGAGCGCACAAGTAGTGCACCGTCGAGCACCTCGAAGCGTTCGACCGCCAACCGAAGAGGAGGTCGAGGAGATGATTGCTTACGCGTGCCTGCGGATTCCGGCTGCGCGGCGGGCTGTGCGTCGCGACCGAGGCGTTCTGCGGGAGAAGCACAGGTCGAATCTTGAAGGCACCAAACGAATTTGCTCGCCTCTTCGGCATCGAGCTGCACCTGCACTTCCTCGAACGTGGCGACGTCCGCCTGGATATAGTCGTCAAACACCGTCGACCAGCGAAGGTCGATGCTTGCTCGGCCAACACTTGCAATCGGCGTTGCCAATGCCGGCGGTTTCCCGAGTCTGATGTCCAATACGATGACGTCCCCGGTCAGAGTGGGGTAGATCAACCCCCAGGTAAGCGGTATGGTCAGCGTGCGCTTGAGAATATGTCGAAGCAGGAGTGCGAACATGGGGCTCCGGTTGCTGCGTTCGCGTGCAAATCAGGGCATACCTGGGAAAGTACTGTAGCAGAAATGTCGACCGTATGATTTTCCCCGACGGGAGATTCCCTCCCCTCTACGCAATAGTTAATTTCGAAACGAACAAGGACAGCCTGGGTTTCCTTGAACGTCTCTACCGTGTCGGCTGCGCTTTGGTTCAGCTCCGTATCAAGGGCGCCACAGATGCCGAAATCCAGCGCATTGCGGAGGAGGCCGTCCGTATCCGCGATCGACTTCGAGCTGAAGGAACCGCGGCTTATCTAGTACTGAACGATTTTCCCGAGATTGCGGCACAATCCGGCACCGATGGAGTGCACCTTGGGCAAACCGATGAGTCGCCCCGGCAGGCACGGCAGCTCCTTGGACCGGGAGCACTGCTGGGACTGTCGACCCACACTATCGAACAGGCGCTTCAAGCCCCGACCGCTATTTTGGACTACGTCGCCCTGGGCCCAGTCTTCCGCTCCCCAACGAAACAGGGCCATGCACCGGAAACCGGGCTAGAGCTTCTCTCGCAAGTGGCACGAGCTGTCCCCCGACCAATCGTCGCCATTGGAGGCATCAACCACGTTAATGTCAGCCGCGTTTACGCCGCAGGTGCCGTTTCCGTAGCTGTCATTTCCGACCTCGAGCGAACTGAGAACCTGGCGCTCACCGTAGCGCAGTATCACCAAGCGGCATCAAAGCGCTAACGAACCAGACGAAGGGCGGATCAACTCTGTCAGAAATCTGCTAGGCGGAATACTCGTCAGAAGAGGAAGACCCGCCATTGCCCCCTTTCCGCGTGGGCTTGCGTTTGCCGGATTCTTCCTCGGGATCGTGCCGCTTGATTTCGATTTCCGGGTCGTTATCGATGGGTATCTCTTCGGACTCATGACCGAAGTTCGCGGGAAGACCGAACAACAACGGGGGATCGCTAAGCTGTACGCCTAAGCTCTTGAGTTTAATCCAGAGGTCATGCATCTGCTCCTTGAGCTTCTCGTCCAACACTTCGTTGGCATGCGGCAGCCGCATCAGCTGATTGAGCGCGATAACCGAGTGCATGTACGCGCCATCGGAATTGATGACCTTCTCTTCAATATCCGCGAGATACGCCTGCACTTCGTCACGCGTCAGCGGCTTCTGCTCCGAAGCGCTATGATTCTCCATGCCACCCCCTAAGTTCTACAGACCTCGTCTAAAATCCCAGACAACATCTAGATGCGCCCGACTAGTCGCCTGGTTCTTCCTACCCCGGGAATCGTCCAATGCGACGGGTGCACCACTCTTCTCAGAAACGTACTGTGCCCACTACCTGTTTGCAAGTCCGGCGACTTACCCCCTGGCGACTCTCGGAAAAGATTCCCCACAAAAGCCCTACTTTTTAAGTCCGAATACGCTGTCGAGGTCAATCTCGGTTCGGCTCGACTGCTCCGCCTGCGGTGCCGGCTGAGCCTGCTGCACCGGCTCTCCACAGACGGACCGAGCCATCTCCAAGACGACCCTCGGCACATCCTCTAACTCGACGATCTCCAGCAGGTCGCTCGTCTTGAGGTTGTGCAGAATTTGAGCCAAGAGTTTTTGGACCTTCAATAGTTTCTGCTGCGTCTCAGGCGCAGGAGCCCCTCCGGATATGAGGCTAGACGGCGCCACTACGCCCGCTGCCGGAGGTGTGGTAGAGGGCTGTGATTGCGGCGCCGACTTCGCTTCTGCGGGAGCCTTCTCCAGCTCCGGTGCTGAGGCAAGAGCCGGAAGTAGCGTCGACATCCGGGTCCGTAGGGCTGCAGGCGTCAGCGGCCAGGGAACGATTCCCGATGCACCCGACTCACTGGCTCTGCGGATGGTAGTTTCATCCAAGTCCTCTCCAACCAAGAGAACCGGGATCTGAGACAGCTCCGGATGACCCTGAAGCTGTTCACAGAAACGATACCCGGCGTCGGTGTCTTCACCGACGGCTACTTCGCTGACAATCAAGTCGGGTGCTGCTTGCAGGAGCATACGCTTTGCTGCCGGAGCATCTGCGACGACCATCACCCGAACATCGGCGCCGTGGATCGCAGCTTCCACCACCTCACGCAGCCGGCCGTCTTCATCTAGAACTAATAGGAAATCCGCCATAGGGGCTTACAGCTTATCCGTGGGCAAGCTCTTAGTTATCGACCGCGATAAATTCAATCGCCTGGCGGTAGCGACCCGGCCAGTCGTCGGGATCAAGAAGAATTGGCTCATCGAGAACCTGCGGTCTGGTCAAGACCCGACGCGGCTCTATTCCCGCCCGCACGAAGCCGATCGCGATTTCTTCTGCGCGACGTTTCGTCAGATGGCGCGCGTACGTCGAGTTCGGATCTGCGGAAGTGTTGTAAGCCGCAACCACAATGCGCGACCACGGCAAACGGCGGCGCATCAAGTAGGCGAGCTCCCGCACGAGCACCTCCGCCTCCGGCTTCAGCTTGGTTGCGTCACTCTCGAAAAACCAGTCCGCCGGAAAAATCTCACGGTTCGGATGCAGCTCCATCCGCCGCGCGTAGTGTTCTGCCAGCACTTCCTGAACCCAGGCGACCTGACGAAGATACTCAAGCTCCTCAACCCGCCGCAGCTCATCCTCCTCAATCAAGTCAACGCCTAAACCGCTAAACATGCCGAAAAGAGCACCGAATCCCATGCCGACAATGGCACCCGGCCCGGTACCTGCTGACACCTGCGTACCAATCACGGCTCCGGTCCCCGCACCGGTAACGGCACCTCCCCATGTGCCGACCGCCTGTTTGTCTGGGCCAGGATATGGTTCGCCACTGAAAGGACTACACCCCACACTGAAGGTAAGAAGCGACAGCCCGAGCGCGTAGTTCAAAGGACGTAAAAAGGAAGTTGGTGACGGCATGACTCGTGAAAGCCTGTGAAGAAACTGCGCCGGCAATCTATAGGTTGAACCAAAAAATCTACGGCCGATCATTGCTAGAGCCCCATGATAGTACGTACGGCGCGCATCGAATGACTACATACTCGCTCGATCTGCTGGGGGCAACGCTGCGCGAGAGCTTGCAGTTCCTCCCCCGTGCGCGTCCGAAAGTGTTCCAACGAAAGAAGCACCTGGGAATCAGCCTCCGCACCTAAGGATTCGATCGTCACCGGTGCGGAGGAAAAGACACCGGAAGCCAGTATTCGAATCGTATGATTGCCCAAAATGTAGAGAACCAAAGCCCAAGCAAGGAGTTTCTTGATCTTCTTGGTTTCCAGCCCTTCGACAGATCCTATACCCATCCCGCCTCACGTTTAGAACGCCGCTGCGGTGCTCCACGCGGTTACGGCAGAGCTCAATCCCCGACTTACTCCCCCGCGGTATACTTTACGGAATGTGCTCCAAAAGTACGTAAGGAAAAAGCGCCACCAGCCATCTGCCGGACAGTATAGAGCGGCAAGTCGCGATTGACTATCGAAAGCCTGCCCGGCCCACCGAGATCTTGTCGCGACACCGGGCGAAACCACACGCAACCGACAATTCCCGCAAGTATAGCCCTACATTCGCCCGAAAATCATCGCCCGCTGCTGCCACTGAAGCGCGGTTCGGTGTCAAAGGTGAAAGTCCGAATTGGAAACTGCTCGCCGAAAACCGACCGCAACTCCTCCGGTGTGACGTTACCGACGACCACGATAACGACGTCCTCAGGCGCGATCCACTTTGCGGCAGCTTCACGCACGGCCTCCGGGGAGACCTCTGCAATGCGGTCGAGATACTGCTGATCGTAGCCGGGCGGAAATCCCAACAGCTCTAATATTGCTACCCGATTAACCACGAATGCGGGATCTGCAAAACGAAACACGAAGCTTCTGGTAACCGCGGCTTTGGCGTCCACGAAATCGTCTTCCGGCGGACTGGCCTGCTCGGCTTCCTTCGTAATCTCCAGTGCGGTACGTATCGCGGTTGGCGCCTGGTTCACCCGTGTCCCCATCGCAATTTGAAACAGCCCTTCGACAGTGCCCGGAAATACTCCGCCGTACACCGAGTACGCGAGTCCGAGCTGAGAGCGGATACGATTGAACAGCACGCTTCCGAAGCCGCTATGACCGAACAGTTGATTGAAAATCTTCAGCGGATATACATCCGGAATGTGGCGCGGGGGACCCCGATGGCCGATGATTATCGTCGCCTGGTCAAAATCTCGCTGGAGCAGGTAAATCCCCGGCTCGACCGAGTGACGTAGCTCCGGCAGCGGTGGTCGTTGCTCAACCCCACGCGGCCAATCCCCAAAAGCCTGTTGAATCATCGGCTCAACTTGCTTCCGCGGGATAGAACCGGAAATCGCCAGATAGGCGCCGTCAGGGCGGACAAAGAGACGGTGCATTTTTTGCATTTCTCTGCGCGTCACCTTTGCGACCGACTCGGGCGACGCGACTTTAGCGAACTGACTGTCAGGCCCGTAGACAAGATCGGCAAACGCCATGTTCGCCATGGTGTCGGGTGCATCGCGGCGACGACGAATCGCCTCATTGGCCAGCTGTTGCCATAATTTGAGCCGACTCGCATCGAACGCGGGCTTGCGAATTACGGCCGTGAAAAGCTTGAACACCTCAGGAAAATCTTCCTCGAGAGAATAGAATCCGACTGACCCGTACTCATCGCCAAAACCCGATTCAATCGACGCGGCCAGATCGTCGAGGCGCTTGTCAAGCGCCTGCGGGGAGACGCCTTCAATCGACCCCTCACGCATTTGATTCCCTGTAGCCTCGAGCAAGCCGGGGACACCGGAGTAGTCGGTCAAACTGCCACCCGGGAAATACATCGTCCCGCGCATCTGCGGCAGCTCGTCATTGTAGTAGTAGAGCACCGTCAGACCGTTCGGAAGCTCCCACCGCTCCGGCTCCGGAATCTCGAAGTTGACTTCCCCCGTCTCGATTGATTCCGGACGATTCGGAATCGGTTGATGAGCGGTACATGCGGCTAGTAGCACTACGCAACACACGCTGAGGACATGAAGGTGGAGGGTTTTCATTGGACGTCCTCCTGAGGGACCGGCTTCTCCAGTTTCACCACCGTGCGGTTATCAATCCGGAAATATTCGTTTGCGAGGCGGCGAACGTCCTCGGCGGTGGTCGCCAGAATGCTGTCATACATATCGAAAAGTACTTCCCAGTTGCCCCACAGCACCTCGGCATGTGCCAAGGTGCGCGCGAGTCCGTCATTCGAATCCATACTATTCAACATTTCCACGCGGACTCGCTTCTTCGCCGCGTCGAGATCTGCTTGAGACACCGGTTCCGTCTTCAGTCGATCAAGCTGAGCTTGAATCGCCGCAATCAAAGTTTCGTTGGTTACCCCCGCCCGGGGGCTCGCCCACACGTAAAACAGCGAGGGATACAGTTCACCGGGCGCCTCCGAGGTGGAGATGGAAGTTGCCAACTGCTGCTTCTGTACCAGCTCACGGTAGAGCAACGAGGAACGTCCTTCTGACAGCAGGGAATGAACGACCGCAAAATACAGATCATCCTTTTGGGGATACACGGGCTTATGAAAAGCCAGGGCGACCATAGGCTCCGCATCGAACCTCACGATTGCTGTGCGCTCACCTTGCTGGCGCTCTTCCTGGGTGATGATCTGTGGCACCGGATCTTGGGGCGCCTTCAACCTCCCGAAATACTTCTCGAGCACTGGTCGGACGGTAGCCGGGTCCAAATCACCGACCAGGGCGATTACCATGTTGTCCGGACGATAATACGAAGCATAGAGCTCCTCGATATCGCTCACATGGAGTCGCCGCAGATCTGATGGCCAGCCAATGACCGGCAAACGATTTGGATGACTCCAGAAAGCCGTGGCCAGCAGCGCTTCATACATCTTGCCCGCGGGGTTATCGTCGGTCCGCATCCGACGTTCCTCCATGACCACCTCACGTTCCTTGTAGAACTGACGGAATACCGGGTTAAGCAGGCGATCCGATTCCAGCCAAGCCCACAGTTGGAAATCGACGTTGGGTAAACTCACCATGTAGTAGGTGTAGTCCTTACCGGTTGCGGCGTTCAGCCCGACCGCGCCGCGTTTCTGATAAAGCTCCGAGAACTCGTTCTCTACCCAAAGCTCTTCAAGCTGCTTCTCCAGCGTATCGAGCTCGGCACGTAAATCCGCGTCATCCTCGCCGCTGTCGGCACGATGCATCAATGCGTCAAAGCGCTTCAGCAACTCCTGCTCCCGATCGAAGTCTTTGGTCCCGATGGTAGTAGAGCCCTTGAAGGCCATATGCTCGAGGAGATGCGCGACGCCCGTCGTTCCGGGCCGCTCGTCGACTCCTCCGACTCGGACCCAAATGTGACCGGTGAAAATCGGCGCCTGTTCGCGCTTGAAGAGCAGCACCCGCAGACCGTTATCGAGGGTGATACGAGTTACTCCTTCCGAAAGACGATGCAATATCTCCCGGGCAGAAGGATGCGAGCCGCTTGCAACTGCGGTGTCAGCCATCGCCGGCACCGGCAGACCGCCTAGAACCAGCAGCCCGCCGGCAACCAGCAGGAGCAGTGCAAGGGAAATTAGCCGTCGAGCAGCATTGATTGGCCGGTGCACCATCAGTCTCGCGTTTGGTGAAGGGACGTTGTTCTTAAGCATATTCAGGACCGAAAACCCCGCCGAGCTTAAGCGGATATCTGGAGGTCCGCAACCCGAAGCGAGCAGCACTGCTCGACATCGAGCCCTCGATGGTTACAGGGCAACCAATAGATAAAGACGAGGAGAACCCGCAAGGATTCAACTTTATGCTGTCGTCGGGAGGGTGGCCTTCAGAATCGAGTCTGGCTTCCCGTGCGCCGGCACGTGCACTTGAACGTAAACGCACATCCCCGACTTCGATACTTCCCCCGCTACCGGTACTTTATTGTACTGCACAAAAAAAAGCAGAAGCCTACCAAGATACTCCGGAATCTCTAACCTGAGCACGGCCGGTGAGCGTCTCCATTCCCGGGGGCAGGCTATCCAAATTCGGCGACCCGGGGACGATCAGGTGCACGTGCCGGCTCACGGTGAATACTACGCGCTTGGGAGAAAGGGAGACGGAAGGAGACGGGACAGCCAATGATCCCCGGCTGGTCACACCCTCACGAACGTTGTACCCTCGGCTAAAGCGCTCGAGCCGAATCAGGTGGTGGGGAGCGAAGAATTCTTCCCCAGATTCCCCGCCCTGCCTACCCCGGCTCAGGCAGAATAGTTCGACGCCGTGTCTGTAGGTTCAGATACGAGTTCGCACACCCAAGCACCATCAAGATTGAGCAGGCATGCTGTCACGGAAATCAACTCTCGTCTTCCAGCTCGTTTTTGCGGCTATCGTTATTTCGGGAAGCAACCTCCAGGGCTGCGACGAGAATGTGATTCTTGATCCGACCGCCCGCACGACGTCCTCTTCCTCGAGCTCATCATCCTCAAGCTCGACCTCCACATCTTCCGGCACATCTTCCGGCACATCTTCCGGAACTTCATCTTCGGGGACATCATCTTCGGGCTCCAGCGGCAGCAGCTCCTCGTCCAGTAGCTCTTCCTCCAGCAGCTCATCGTCCAGTTCGACATCGACGTCGACATCATCCTCGACCTCCAGCTCAACATCGTCCTCGACCTCCAGCTCGACCTCAACCAGTAGCTCTTCCTCATCCTCCGGGTTCCTCGGAGACTTTGTTTCCTTGGGGGAAGGCGCGGCGGGTACCGACAGCGCTGACACCGGGGATCGAGATGCGGACGGACTTTCTGACGAAGACGAAAGCTTCTTCGGCACAAGCGCGGAACATCCCGACAGCGACAATGACGGTTTCTCCGATTCCTACGAGGTAAATGAAGGCTACGACCCGCTTGATGCCACAAGCCGGCCGGATTTGGGCCTTTTCCGCTTTGCAGGCTCCGCTGTTCAGGATGAAGACGGTGACGGGCTTCCCGACTTGTTTGAAGGTGAGCTGGGCGCAAATCCGCAGTCTGCGGACACCGACGGCGACGGCGTCCCGGACGGCACGGAATTACTTAACGGCACCGATCCTCTGGATGCCGCTGAGGGACTGCGAGCGGATCGAGACGGAGACGGCCTTGCCGACACTACGGAACAGGCTGCGGGCTCGAACCCGCTGGTAGCCGACACCGACAAGGACTCGCTTTCCGACCCCCTCGAGCTTTTGCTGAATCAGGATCCGCGCAATCCCGATACGAACGGCGACGGCATCCTGGACGGCTACCAGCCGGGCCCGAAACAGTATCTCTACACCAATCGGCAGTGGCACTTCGACTAGCAGAGACACTTCGACTGACGGAAGCTGACGTAGCAAGACTCGTCGGCCCGAACGACGCGCTCGAGGCGGTGAGATCCGCACATTTGGACCTAGCGCTCGGCACCGCTGTCAATGTTCCTCGAGCACGCGCCCGACTTGTCGGCGCCACCCTGCACTCCATGAGTGCCGCAAGCAGCTCCCTGGGGCTACTCGGGACGAAGGTGTATGCCGTCGCAGGCGGCGCTATGCACAGCTTCGTTCAGCTATTCTCGGCGGACAACGGCACCCTCCTCGCCCATATCGAAGCCAACGAGCTGGGGCGCCTTCGCACCACTGCGGCATCCGCTGTAGCAGCCCGTAGGCTTGTCCAAGCCAATCCCCAGGAGTTGGCGATCATCGGCACCGGCTTTCAGGCAGAAGGCTTGGTCGCCGCCTACCTTGCGGCCAGTGCAGGCTTTCAACTCCAGAAGATTCGCGTCTACTCCCGGGATCAAGCACGACGAGAACATTTTGCCGAAGCCGCGACATCCCGCTTCGGCACTTCGGTACGAGCATACGCCTCCGCTGCTGCCGCGGTCGATGGAGTAGAGCTCGTCGTTACCGCGACAAGCTCGTCGCAACCCGTGGTACCCTTCGAGGCACTTACTACTGTTCGACATATTTCGGCCATCGGCTCCAATGCCCTGTCTCGACGAGAACTGTGCCCTCGGACGGTGACGGGAGCGAAGCTTATCGTGGTTGACGAACGGGCAACTGCCGAGCGAGAGGGCGGCACCCTACTCGGTCCGATTGAGCACGGAAGGGTCAACTGGAACCAGGTCGAGGAGCTTGGTGACGTGCTCAGACAAGACAGCTTCTCCTTGCCGAGCTCAGGCTACACCCTCTATTGCTCGCACGGACTTGCGGTGCAGGACCTGTATCTTGCTGCGGAAGTCTATCGCCGGGCTGCTTGAGCGGATGCCTTCTGCAAAGTCTGACGAGAGCGCGCGGATTCTGTCTACTCCCGATACCGCAAATATCGACCGGGTAGCTCCTCCCGAGCGCCCGTTGCCTCCCGGCCGTTTCGGACGATTACTTCACCGTTTACAATCACATGCTGCATTCCGACCGAAGGTTCGCCCCACGCCGTATAGGTTGCGCGATCCTGGATGCGATCAGCATCGAAAATGGCCAGATCCGCAAAGGCTCCTTCTCGCAAGCGGCCGCGATTGGTAAGTCCGAAACGCTCTGCCGGAATCGAGGTCATCCGACGCACGGCTTCTTCCAGAGAAAACAGCTTATGGTCTCTGACGCAGGGACCAAGAATGCGGGCTGCGGAGCCGAATGTCCGCGGATGATGCGCAGCGCCGGGCATGAAGACGCCGTCCGTTCCCAGCATGAATTTTGAATGGGTCAGAAATGGGTGAACCAAGCGGTCTTCGCCCCGGTGGAACACCAGGAGCACCGAAAGCTGCTCGTCGAACAACAAATCGCAGAGCGCGTCGGCCACCGGCTTTTCGGTTGCCTGGACATAGGCAGCGAGCGATTTCCCGATCCAACTTCGGTTCTTCTCCGACGGAAGCCAGGAGATGAGCACCGCCTCCAGGTCGTAGCCGTCCAGGTAGCGAGCGAAGCGAGCGCGCATTCTTCTGTCTTGTAGTTTTTCGGCAGCCGCGAGGGGACCGTCAACCCAGACTTCGTAGGGCAACAGATAGCTCAGCATGGTCGATGGCGGGTAGTACGGGTACACATCGAAACTGAAATCGACGCGTTCGACGGCAACGGTGTCGATGTAGCCGAGCAGAGTATCCGCCTCTTCGGCATTTCGACTCTTCAGGTGAGAGACATGAAGCGCCACACCGGCACGCTCCGCGATCGTTACCGCTTCCTGCACCCCTTCAAGCGTGCCCAACTTATAACGAATATGGGTGACGTAAAGACCGCTTGCTTCCCGAATCGCTTCGCACGCGGCGATAAGCTCAGCCGTCTCCGCGAAGCATTCACCGGCGTAGTCGAGCCCGGTGGAAAGACCTGTCGCGCCCTCAGCCATACCCCGGCGGATTAGCGTTCGTATATCGTGCATCTGGAAGTCATCCGGGGCCTGGGCCCCGAAACCCATCGCCATCGAACGGACGTTTCCGTAAGGCACTTGCAAGGCGAAGTTCTGAGCCGTCCGCCGATCCAGCATCGCCCCGTAATCGGCGAGCGTCCGCCAGCCTTTGTACTCGTGCGCTGCCAATCCGTTGATTGGGCTCTGGTAAGCAATCCATTCGGGGGCGGTAAACTCGTCGAGGGGTGCATAGGAGAACCCGTCAGAGCAGAGTATCTCCGTCGTGAAGCCTTGGAGCGTCTTTTCCGTAAAGTTGCCGAAGCGGTAGAGCCACCAGTCGGAATGATTGTGCACGTCGATGAAACCCGGCGCGACTGTCAGCCCTTCAGCGTCGATGCGCTCTTTACCGTTTGCCGCCGACAAGTCACCGATGGCAACGATGCTATCACCGTCGATACCGACGTCTGCCTTTCGCGCAGGCGCCCCGCTGCCGTCGACGACAGCGCCTCCTGAAATAATCAATTCGAACATTCGTTGAGTGATAGCGGAGGCCTGCAACGAAGGCCAGCGGTGGGCGCTTGATTATTCGTCCGAATCCTATAAAACTCGGCCGACTGCTCTTTCTTTCATCCCCATCTCAAGCCTAAGCACCTGGAATCGCGGCAGAAATGACATCACCTTTTCTGCTGCGGTCGAAACGATGAAGGTTTTCATCGCGTAGCACCTTTTGGGCCTCCTGCAGTGGAGCCCGCGTCGGTACGGCGCGGCTGCACTGCGGGAGGGGAACGGACCCCACATTTTTTCATTGGGGATCCCGCTTCCCCATGGCCTCTAAAGAGGAGCTACCGATGCCCGACCCCTTACACCCGGACCCCGTCCACTCCGATCCCGTGGACGAAGAGCTTACCGTCAAGCTCGCGAACCTGAACGACCCTGCGATCATGGACGAAGTTGTGGAGTTGAACGTGGCGCTTCAGACCGAAGGCTGGGAGCGACATCAAATGTCGCAGACCCCAGACCATGTTGCGCGCCTGCGAAATATGCTTCCGACGTTGCTGCGGCGGAACCCGATGATATGGGTTTTTGTTGCTCGAAAACAGCAACAGCCCGTCGGAGTGCTAATTAGCGATAAGCGCCTTAGCACCTACCGCCTTGCCTACACGCTTCACCTGGAAGACCTCTGGGTACATCCGGAGCATCGACGGCAGGGGATTGGTGAAGCGCTTGTGCAGACAGCGATTCGCTATGCGACGAACAATGAAATGGCGCGCGTCACGCTGACCACCCAGTTGAGCAACCTTGGAGCGCGCCGACTCTACGACAAGCTGGGATTCGCAAAAGCGATGCCACTGATTACCTGCGACGAAGGTTATGACCCTGCCGATGTGACGATCTGGATTCAGTTGGATTTGTGAATTCAGACTGGATGACCACCATCCAAGACACGCTGCGGGGACTACCGGTTCGACCGTTTTTCTCCGCAGCTCTCCCCTACCTTTCGCGAAGAGGTTCAGGTACTCTGTAGCTTGTTTGGGATTGCCTTTTCGCCTTGCTGCACGAAAGCGTGGCTTCTGCTTAGCCGAGCAACTCGCGCAGTTTACGATTCGACGAGATCGAGTTCGTCAACGGCGACGGCTGGCTCGACCGTCGTATCGTCAACCTTCTTGGTTCGCTGCTGCTTGACTACTTCGACTTGCAGCTGTGAACGGACGGTGGAAGCGACTTTGTCGAGAACGCCGTTGACGAAGACGGGCGATTCTTCCGCGCCGAAGCGCTTCGCTATTTCGATTGCTTCATTGATAGCGACGTTGATTGGCACCTCATCAAGGTGAACAATCTCGAAGGTTGCAAGCCGCAGGATGCCCCGGTCGACCCGTCCCATCCGGCTCAAGCTCCAGTTCTCACTGGCGCAGGTAAGGCGAGAGTCGATTGCGGCAAGATGCTCGATGACTCCCTCGCACAATCGAAGCGCGAAGGTTTGGGCCGGCGTGGGAATGGCAAAATGATCAAAGCAGAACCGCACGCTGTCGATGTCCCACTGCTGTAGAAAGTCGCACATGAACAACGCCTGCAGTGCGCCTTCTCTTGCCTGTCGTCTCACACCCATCGACCGACTCCTGCTTCCCGTTTGCGCCAAAAGATCAGCCGTTCATAACGACACGGCTACTTCAGAAATTCGCTCCGCCTGCCCGGCAACCGGTACGAGCACCGGCCACCTTTTCGAGCGTCTGCCACGGCCATCATTAGACCGCCCCGCTTAGCGGCTTCCTTGGTAATCAGTAAGGTTATGTTCGATTATAGCCGGCTGGTCGCATGCTTAATCAACTACCCCGTGCCAGATATTGCGCATTCTCAGCTTTGGGGCACTAACCCACTAACAAATAAGGACTATAGATAAGTTCTGGCGAAAAGGAAAGGCTACTATTTCAATCAACTTAAAACTATGCAGGCCGACGGGTTCCAGCGCAGATTCTTCGGAAGAGCCTAGGAAAGCCCGAGGAGCCTAAGAGAAGAGATGCCCCATGCGCTTACGCTTCGTCTGCATGTAGGCTTCGTTATGCTGGTCGATGTGCACCGGCAAGGCAATCCGTTCGACTACTTCGATATCGAAACCTGCCAGAGCTTCGAGCTTCAACGGGTTATTGGTTATGAGCCGAACCGAGGTTAGTCCGAGGTCATGCAGTATTTGCGCCCCCACACGGTAGTCTCGTTCATCAGCCTCAAAGCCGAGGTGCACGTTCGCGTCGACGGTATCAAGGCCCTGATCCTGCAACTCGTATGCTCGCAGCTTGTTTCCCAGGCCGATCCCCCTCCCCTCCTGATGCAGATAAATCACGACGCCGGCTCCGGCCTGCACAATCGCGGAAAGACTGTCCGATAGTTGCTGCCCGCAGTCGCAACGCGCACTCTGGAAAACGTCGCCGGTAAGACACTCCGAGTGAATTCGAACCAGACACCCGGGCCCCGGCGTTCCCTTGACCAGTGCCAAATGCTCGGTTCCGTCGACGTCATCGACGTAAAGAAAAATCCGGAGCCCAATCGTCGGCACTTGCCCCATCGCTGCTGCTTGTTGCAGCAACGGCTCGACGATGCGGCTGTGGCCAAGTTTCATCTCCGGCTGCACTTCCACTTCAGCCACACGGCGAATAGAGACTTCCTGATGGAGGCGGTGCTGCACCAAAGCCTCGACGCTGGTCAATTTGAGCTGATGCTTTCGGCAGTAGTCCATGAGCTCTGCGCCGCGCAGCATGCGACCATCCGCACCCATAATTTCGCAAATCACGCCTGCCGGCTGAAGGCCCGCAAGTGCGGCAAGATCCACTGACCCCTCTGTCTGGCCGCGGCGCTTCAACACGCCGCCGGGAACCGCTCCAACCGGGAAAACAAACCCAGGGAGCACGAAGTCTTGCGGCCGAGCCGCCGGGTCTGCCGCGTGGCGGATGCTGGCTGCTCGACCGGCAGCAGTAATGCCGTGCGGAAGCACCTCACGGTAGTCGAAGCTCACCGCAAAGTTGGTCCCGAACGTTGAGGTGTTTTCCAACGGCTGAAGCGGAATCTCCAGCTCCTCCAAGCGCGACTGCGGAAGACTGATGCAGATGAGACCCTTTCCGTGCTCCAGCATAAACGCAAGCGCTTCGGCCGTGACTTTCTCTGCCGCGACCATCAAGTCACCTTCGTTCTCCCGATCGACATCGTCGACGAGCACGATTGGCCGTCCGTTTCGAATATCAGCCAATATTTCGTCCAGCGGATCGAGCTTCACGCTTCCCCTCCCTCTCCCGTGGCACGATAAGGAGCGGCCAGGCGATCAAGATACCGAGCAATCATGTCAGCCTCGATATTCACCTCACTGCCCTCGCGATATTCGGAAAAAAGGGTCTGCTCGAGGGTGTGCGGGATGATATAGACCGCGAATCGGTCGGCCTCCACCTCCCCGACCGTCAGGCTGACGCCGTCGATTGCAATCGCCCCTTTTGGCACCACGTAGCGTCGAACCGGCTCCGGTAGACTGCACTCGAAGCGCACCGTGTTTCCTTCGTCAGCGCACGACAGCACCCGTGCCGTCGCATCAACGTGCCCCTGTACCAGGTGGCCGTCGATAGTATCGGAGAAGCGCACGCTAGGCTCCAGGTGGACTCTCGCACCGACTTTGAGCGACCCCAGCGTCGTGCAACGGCGGGTCTCCGAACCCAAATCGAAATAGGCGCAGTCACCTTCCAGGGTCACGACGCTCAAGCACACCCCGGAAACACAGATCGATGCGCCGATTACGACGTCCGCAAGAAGGGGGGCGCGAACTGCCAGGACAGCTTGATCTGCCTGCTCGACGATTCCTATCGCTCTCACCATTCCGGAAAACATCTCTGCACCTTAGAACTTACCCAACCGCTTTTGCACCCCGCGACCGAGGCACCATCCAGAGGTGAAACGACCGCGATCGAGAATTCCCGAACTTAAGGCGATGCGGATCGGTGCGATTGGAGCTGGTATGGTGGTAGAGGTATATCACACCGCCTCAAGCTGCTCCACGTCACCGACCTCGTACACAGTGAAGGCGTCACTACCCACCCTTCGTGTCCAAAGAGGGGTCAGCCGAGGCGCCGCCGTTTCGAGGGGCCAAAATGGAGTCCCCGCTGTGCCGACAAGCGTCGGAACACGGTGAAGATAGAGCCGCTGTGGCAGCTTCGCCGCCAACAGGGCAGCCCCTAGTTCGGAATTTTCGCATACCACCGACTGCAATCCTCGCCTGCCGAGCTCGGCCAGCAAGATACCGTAAGCGGCCCCTTCGGCCCCTTCGGCAAGCGGTAGCGTTTCTATTCCGACGTGCTCCAGAGAACGTCGCGCCTCCGCCGAAGCCCCGGAGGAGCAAACAACAAGATCCACGGAAGGCCGTTCCGCCTTTCCTAAGAGCCCGTCAAGGAGCGGCGCTACGAGTATTCGGTAGGGGCGTTTTACAGCTCCCGCTTCAGCACCGGGCATCGGCCCGAATGCAGCCCTCAGGTCAATCAGTTCGGCCTGTGCTAGGCGGTGAAGGCGCCGGTAGTGCGAGCGAGCAACCTTGGAAGCAAGTTCTAGCGGTTTACCTGCGGCGCATCGGACACGTCCGTCGATCGAAACGACCGCATGCACAACCAGATAAGGCCGACCGCTCTGTATCCAGTGTTCCCATCCGACGTTTAGCTCCTGTGCCTCTCGCGCCAAGACGCCCGACCGCACCTCCACTCCCGCTGCGCGAAGACGCTCGGCACCGCCTCCTTGAACGCCGGGATTAGGATCACCTCGCGCGATCACCACCCGCCGAATTCCGGCGCGGAGTATCGCATCGACACATGGTGGGGTTCGTCCATGGTGATTGCAGGGCTCGAGAGTGACGTAAAGGGTCGCGCCGGAAGCCTGGGGCCCCGCGTCCTGAATGGCTTCAACTTCCGCATGCGGAGCTCCCGCCTGTCGGTGCCAGCCGCGGCCTACGATCGCCCCCTCTTTCACCAGCAGCGCACCGACTGCGGGGTTCGGATTCGTATACCCGCTTCCGCGACGCGCTACAGCGAGCGCCCGCTTCATCATGCGCTGATCGATATCCAAGGATTGGTCGCTCGATGCTT
>JAGRAW010000099.1 GCA_020434415.1 Bdellovibrionales bacterium | reverse complement strand
TCATGACCAAGTCGATCTTCCACATGACGGACCAAGGTCTGCGGCTTGTTCAGTAGACGAAGTATCTCCTCTGTCACCGCGACATTTTCCTTCTCCGAGTCGGCACCGCCACCAATGTTGTACACCTCGCCCGCACGGCCCTTGGTCGCCACCGCCATAATCGCACGAGAGTGATCGTCCACGTGCAACCAACTTCTGACGTTCTTGCCGTCCCCGTAGAGCGGCAGCGGCTGGTCCGCCATAGCGTTCGTAATAAACAGCGGAATCAGCTTTTCGGGGAACTGATACGGCCCGTAGTTGTTAGTGCAGCGAGTAATGCCGACAGGGAAACCGTAGGTCGTGTGGGTTGCAAGCACCAAGAGGTCCGCGCCTGCTTTTGAAGCGGAATAGGCGCTGCTGGGACACAAGGGCCACTCTTCCGTGAATTCACCGGTGGGCCCCAGTGAACCGTAGACCTCGTCAGTCGAGATCTGCACGAAGCGCTCGATCTTCGCTTCTCGGGAACAGTTCAGCAGGACCTGCGTTCCCTCGACATTGGTGCGCACAAATGCAAGCGGATCAAGAATCGAACGGTCGACATGACTCTCGGCCGCAAAATTGAGCACGTACTCGAGACGTTCTTCCCTCAGCAGCGCCGCTACCAACCCCGCGTCTCGGATATCACCGCGAACGAAGCGGAATCGTGCGTCCGATTCAAGCCCCAGTAAATTTGCCAGGTTCCCGGCGTAGGTAAGCGCATCGAGCACCACCACCCGCTCCACAGGATACTGCGTTCCGTCACGTTCCAGTAACCATCTGACAAAGTTCGAACCGATAAAGCCGGCTCCGCCGGTAACTAGAATCCGCATGCTCATGGCCTCGGCGGAGCTGCTACAGCCGCTCCTTATTTGCTCCACTCTCCGCAACCAAGTTGGTCGCACGTCGAAGAGAGTTAAATGTACCTGCGTCGGTCCACCACCCATGCAAGATGTCGTGGGTGAGCTCGCCGCGCTCCAGGTACATGTTGTTGACATCGGTAATCTCGAGCTCGCCACGGTCCGACGGCGCCAGCTTAGAGATCAACTGAAAGACTTCCGCATCGTAGAAATAGATGCCGGTCACTGCGAGGTTCGACGGCGGATCCTTCGGCTTCTCAATAATCCGTTTCACCTTCCCGTCTACCAGCTCGACCACTCCGAAACGCTGTGCATCCGGCACTTCCTTCAGGAGGATTTTAGCGCCCCGCTCCTGCGCCCGGTAGGCGTCCGCGGCGGCACGGATATTTCCTTCAATCAAATTGTCGCCCAAAATGACGCACATCCGATCATCACCCACAAAGTATTCCGCCAATGACAAGGCGTCGGCGATGCCGCCCTCTCCCTCTTGGTAGGTGTAATTCAGATGTTTCAGTCCGAAGGCGTTGCCGTTCCCGAGCAGCTTCAGGAAATCTCCCGCCGAGTGCCCTCCGGTGACGATCAGGATATCGGTAATGCCTGCGTGGATGAGCGTCTGGATCGGATAGTAAATCATCGGCCGGTCGTATACCGGCAGCAAATGCTTGTTTGTCACCAGCGTGCACGGT
This sequence comes from Bdellovibrionales bacterium, assembly GCA_020434415.1. Lineage (GTDB taxonomy): Bacteria > Bdellovibrionota_C > UBA2361 > SZUA-149 > SZUA-149 > JAGRAW01. The sequence goes on along the minus strand of JAGRAW010000099.1, from coordinate 9,951 downwards.
GCGAGCCTGGTACCGAGGCCCCCGGCTAGAATGACTCCTTTCATCAGCTACCTCCCGCGGGATCTTCATCCCGCAGACTCGAGAAGAACGTGTTGCCAAGCTCCCCGAGCCCGACCAGTGTGACATTGAACGAAAACTTTGTTTCATCCGGGTTTATCTTGTCAGCGACATCCACGTCAAACACCCAGCAATTGCATGCGCTTGACATCCGGATCCCCGCCTTCTGCTCGATAAACTCCCCTTCCAGGTCATCGTAACGGCTGTAGTAGCCGAGCTTGAGGTACTCGGTGATACGCACCTCGATACTGCTCTCGAGCTGACGAATGCGGTCGGTAATAAAACGCAGACGGCTCCGCAGACTATCGCCTCGCTTGCTGCGAAGATGGCCCTGCACGGTATACGCACTGAAGTCCGTTTCGGAAACATCATAGTCCGTCCCCAACTTCACCCCGACCTACTCGTTCGGGAGAAGCGCCAGCCTTGCGCTAACGTCGGAAAAAGCATCCTCGTCCTCGAGTAGGTCTTTACGCTCCTCGTTGACGTCGAAGCTCTGGCTGAGCTCAAAGTTAGCCATCTCACGCACAGAGCCCTGACGGAGCCTCTGGTATTCCAAGGCCGCGTTCTCCGGCTCAAACCCGAAGCTTAAATCCTGATCCAGCGGGGTAGTTGACCGAAGCGTCCCAAGATCCGTGAGCTCGGGGGTTGCTTCCTCAATCCCGTAGACGTAAGGATCTCGCGGCTCGTAACGACCATACAAACGCTGCACAAGCTCGTAGGTCACGACGTTACGCTCGGCGAGGCGGTCCTGAGAATCGAACTGGGGATTCTCTTCCTGGGAGACGTAGGGCACATAGCGATACTTCAGCCCCGGCTCCAAGGTGTGCTTGAGGCGAACAAGCTTCTCTCTACGTCCGATAGTGCCGAGTTCGGCAATCCTCTTGAGTGAACTGTCATCCGGCACGGTAAAAACTCGCTCGAGCACCGTGTTCAGCGTTCCGCCAAAGTTGGGCACTACCCTGTTACTCGTCGAGTCGAACATCGTAGCCTCAAGGTCGTCGTCGACCTCGACATCGCCAACAACCTCACCATCCGGAAATTCATCGACATCGTTCCTCGCGACAACATCCTGCTGAGTGACGTTATAGAGCGTACCGCGCACACCGGCATTCACCTGACCATCGAAATAGTTGCCGAAATAAAACGGCATCTTGAACTGCTCGTTCAACTCCGAACGAACGCCCTCAAAGCTTTTCCGACGGGTAAAGTGCACCGAAGTAAGGTTCGTGTTGGCAGATACTTTCAATCCCAGCGGGTTTTCTCCAAATGGTCGGAAGGAATCAATCCCGTACAACGCGACCTCAGGGAGTCGTTGGAAGACGAAGTCATCATCATCCACGATAGCCTGGTTATATTCGCCGCGAAGATCGAGTCCGTAGGTCGTTCCGATTGGAGTTCGCAGCACTGCGGTGGACGTCACGAAGCGGGTGTTGAAGTCGTCAATCTCGCTCTTCTCATACTCGCGAAGGAAGAGGTCGTCGCTTACATAGTTACCATCGAGGAGAAACTGGAGTGGTTGACCTGCGAGGCTTCCCGACCAGGAGTGATCCACATAGCCGGCGATCCGATTCTCGTCGAAGGTCGGATCATCAAGATTCTCGACATTAGTACCAAGGAGATCGCCGTTTCTCTGCGATTCGTTGAGATAGACGAAGCCCGCCTCTAGCGAGTGTCGTCGAGAAAATAGCTTACGGAATTCGATGTCAGCGCCGCTACGAATCTCGCTTTCATAGACTGCAGTGATTGTCGAGTCAGTCGATTCGTCAATCGCCCAAAAGAAAGGCAGCTCGAACGTCAGACCGCTCTGCCGTCCGCTTCCGATCGTAGGAAAAAGCAGGCCGGACTGCCGCTCGTTCTTGGCCGGAAACATCAGGAAAGGAAAATAAAACACCGGCACGTCGAACACCGCGAACGAAGTGTTCCAAGCGTACCCGTAGCCTTCGCGAGTAATCTCCGCATCCTTTGCCCGCAGCGACCACGGCAGGCAGTCGTCGCCCTCCGGACAATGACAGGTAGAGAGCACCGTATCCTCAAGGGTATATACATCCCCCGGCGCTCGATCCGCATCCCGCGCAAAAAGCTGATAGTCGCCCTCGGCGAAAAAAATATCGGCATCCTTCAACTCGGCCGAACCGTCATCCATATCCAAGAAAGCCGAATCAGCACTGATATTGGAGGTCACATCACTGATGCGAACGTCGCCTTCGAGCTTTGCCTCGTTCGTTGTGACATTAACCTGTCCGCGCCTCGCTTCCGCTACCGTCGAGCCGTAAGTCACGATAACATCGCCCTGCGCCTCGATAACGTTGCCGGTGTTATCGTAGTCTATCGACGTGGCATTGATATCGAGGGGGACGTTCGCACCTGCCTGAAGCTTCTGCTTCGCGGCATCACGCTTCTGCTTGGCCTCCGCTCGCTTGCGCTGCTCGTTCTCCTTTTTCTTGGCATCTTCCTGATAAAGATACTTTCGCTCAGGCGGCTCGATGTACTGCTCCACTTGCGCCTGCGCTGGAAAGGACGCAACGAGCGCACCCAATACCGCCGCGAAACTATGCAGCAGCAGAGCGCCTATCGCACGACGCCTATCTCCCTCGCCGAGCCGGACCAATGCCGCACCGGTGTTGCTCATCCAAGTACTCCTTCCGTGTCCTATGCGTTACTGCTGAGCCAACACCTCAAGGAGCGTGGCGAGGGTTTTCTTCAGTTCGGCGCGAGGCGAAATGAGATCAACCATCCCATGCTCGAGGAGAAATTCCGATCGCTGAAATCCTTCGGGTAGCTTGCTACGTATCGTCTGCTCGATCACTCGGGGACCGGCAAAACCGATCAACGCCCCCGGTTCGGCAACGATGACGTCGCCTTGCATCGCGAACGAGGCGGCGACACCGCCGGTAGTGGGATCGGTCAGCACAGAGATGTAGGGCAATCCCCGCTCGCCTAGACGCACGAGTGCGGCAGTTACCTTCGCCATCTGCATTAGGGAGTAGATGCCTTCTTGCATCCGAGCACCACCGGAGGCAGAGACGATAATGACCGGCAGACGCTCTTGAATTGCGGCCTCGACCATACGTGTGAGCTTCTCACCGACGACAAGGCCCATACTGCCGCCCATGAAGGCGAAGTTGAATACGCCGAGCATCGCTCGATGCCCGTCGATCCGAGCTCGCCCGACGCGAACTGCATCCATCTGAGCAGTCTTTTTCTCTGCCCGCTTCAGCCGCTCTCGATACCGCATTGAATCTTTGAAGCTGAGCGGATCGTTCGTCTTGAGCCCTACGTCGAACTCTTCGAAGCTCTGACGATCGCACAACAGCTCGAGGCGCTGTTCAGCAGAGAGACGAAAATGGTAGTCGCACTTCGGGCATACCATTCGGCTCCGCTCGAGCTCACGACTGTAGATAATCTCCCCGCAACCGGGACACTTCGTCCAGAGACCGCCCGGTATTTCCAGGCGCTCGCCGAGTTCGGTAGTTGGTTTAGGTGCTTTACTGCGTGAAAACCACGATGCCACGGTGGAATAGATCCCTTGTAGTGGGGCAGTGCCTAGTTCGGTGAACGTAGCGAATGCGCGCCGTCTGTGCCCCTGTTAATTCTCCGACTCGCGTATCGCTCCAGACTTCCCGGAAGAACAAAATCGGATACGTCGCGCTCACGAGACAAAGGGGTATATCGAACGGGATGACAACCCTCAAGTGCGCAGCAATTGAATCAGCTTTACCTGGGACGAGCAACTGAATTAGAACGACACGACGACTCGGCTTGCCCGGAGGATTGAGCGGGCGCAAAGGGCAATTCCGTCGAACCTACCGCTGAATTGAAAGAAGACCGAAGTATGCTATATCCCCTATATCCCTGCGTAACGGCCGGTTGAACGGTGACCATAGCACGTGACTACAGTTCGAGATTGAATGGCAACTCTGAGTGAAATACTAGCATATCTCGGTGAAGAGCTTCGCCTAGATGAATATGAGGACAGCGCTTACAACGGCCTTCAGATCGAAGGTGCGAGCGAAGTCAAAAAAATTGGCGCCGCCGTTGATGCGGGGCTGTCGGTCGTCGAGAAAGCGGTTGCTCAGGGCATCGACTTTCTCGTGGTGCACCACGGCTTGTTTTGGGGACAGGCCACTCCCGTAACCGGAGCAAGAAAGGCACTGCTGCAGCGAGCCTTCGAGGGCAACATCAGCCTCTACGGGGTACATCTCCCTCTGGACGCCCATCGCACCTTGGGCAACAATTTCTTGCTCGCTCGGCGACTAGGACTCGAGGAACTCGGTCCGGCGGTTTTCTACCGCGGCAGTTACATCGGATGCGTCGGCCGCAACCGCAAGAACATCCCGCTCTCGGAGATGGCATCGCGTCTGGAAAGCTTGCCGGGCGCCGAACCAAACTTCCTCAAACTCGACTACGGGCCGCAGATCCCTGCGAGAGTTTGTGTCGTAACCGGGGCGGGTGCGGATCAGCTCTACCAATTCCGCGATGAAAACTTCGATACCCTCATTACCGGCGAGCCGCGGCAATTCGCTTATCACTTCTGTAAGGAGAACAAGCTTAACGCCTTGTTCTGCGGTCACTACGCAAGTGAAACGCTCGGCGTAGAGGCTGTAGCGAAGCACGTGGCGGAAAAATTCGGCCTTACATGGGAGTTTATTGACGAGCCCACCGGTATTTAGTGACGCGGTTCGTTAGCGAACTCATGACGCAGGACGCTGACGGAGCGCTGCTACGAGCTTTTCGAGATCCTGCACAATTTAGAAGCATTGCCTCGGCGCAAGCCAAGGAGAAGGAACTACTATGAGATACATCGACCAACTGTCACTGAACGGGAAAAAGGTGTTCGTCCGAGCTGATCTTAACGTCCCTCTCACCAAAGATGGCGGCGTGGCAGATGAGACGCGAATTGTCGCATCGGTTCCGACTATCGCTCATGTGCTTGAACAAGGCGGTGCCGCAATTGTTTGCTCTCATCTGGGACGACCGGACGGTAAGCGTGAGGAGCGCTACAGCTTGCGCCCGGTCGCGAAGCGCTTGAGCGAACTTCTGGACACTGAAGTGGTCTTAGCTCCCGATTGCGTGGGTCCCGAAACAGAAAAGGCCGCCGCCAACCTCGCGATGGGCAAGGTCCTGCTGCTCGAAAACGTCCGCTTTCATGCCGAAGAAGAAGCGAATGACGCAGATTTTGCAAAGCGACTGGCCGAGCTCGCAGATGTCTATGTCAACGACGCTTTCGGCACCGCTCACCGTGCCCATGCGAGCACAGCAGCAATCGTCGCTCATTTCGAAGAGAAAGCGGGCGGACTGGTGATGAAGCGCGAGCTCGACTATTTCGAGCGCGCCCTAGAGAAACCTGCTAGACCCCTTGTCGCCATTTTTGGGGGTGCAAAAATTTCCAGTAAGCTGAAAGCGCTGCGTAACGTTGCACCGAAAGCTGATCGCATCCTGGTCGGCGGAGCAATGGCCAATACGTTTTTCGCTGCTCATGGCTACAACGTAGGTAAGTCCCTGTATGAACCGAAACAGGTAGAGGCGGCCCTGGAAGCCGAGCGCTATATTCGGTCGAATAATTGCGAACTGGTCCTGCCTACAGATGTACTGGTCGCCCCCGAGCTTCAGTCCGGGGTCCCGACGAAAGCGGTCCCGGTTTCGGAGATACCGCAGGACTGGATGGCGCTCGACATCGGACCGAATAGCCTCGAAACATTCCGCAAGGCGATGGAAGGTGCAGGCACATTGGTCTGGAACGGACCGATGGGGGCCTTTGAAACGAAGGAATTTTCTTCCGGCACCTACGGCATCATCGACGCGCTTACCCAGGCACCAGGGCTAACGGTCGTCGGGGGCGGTGAGACAGACCAGGCGATTCATGAACGGCATGCGCTCGACAAGATTAGTTTCGTCTCCACGGGCGGCGGTGCGTTCTTGACCCTGCTCGAAGGCTCCCCACTACCCGCTGTGGATGCCCTGAACCAGTAACTGCGCGGAAGTTCCATCAGACAGCCGTTCGGAGGGGCGACGACACGCCCCTCAAGCCCCTGCCCCCTCGGTTCCGATCCCGCCCGCCTGGTGCACAATTTTGTGCAGCCGCGGCGAACCCCGACCGTGGCGACGCACATCATAACCCTAACGACTACGCCAGGTTACCGACAGCCGTGACCGGGCGCTGCAGTGATACCCAAGCTAAGTCGGCAGAACTCCGGCGTTTTTCCGGCGGGCAAAAATGTTCACTTCTGAACGAAAAATTCTCAAGTTTTGCCCCAGGACTGCCGTATTCACTCTTTGAGACGAGGATCCTGTTCAAAATTGAACAGATGATGGAGTCCTCGAAACTGCAAGTGGAACAAGCCGAAAGGTGGAAGTGGTGAACAAGATGGAAAACGCAAGACTGGATAAAGCTGAAAATCTTTCTTCCCTCGAAAACGAGGTTCAGAAGCCGCGTCGCCCGCGCAGCATGACGACGTTGAAGCTGCAGTGGGTGGCCGAGCGCGCACGAAAGTGTCGGCGCATCAAAGAGGCAATTGAGCAGGGGACTTACGCGGTCGACTCTCGTGAAGTCGCCAAGGCTTTGCTTAACGTGCGCGAAGAAGACCTGGAAGGATAGAGCACGTTCAACGCGGCACGCCACACATCAGCCCACCTCAGGCGGTCCGCACACAGATTTGATATGATTCGGTTGGGTTCATGGTTAGACCCGGGTGCGCAAATCAAGCGCATCCGGGTTTTTTTGCGCTTGGTGTACGTGGGGTAGCGTTTATTCGTGGATAAGCTCTTTATCGCTTTGCGCGATTGTTTTTTGGCACTTTGTTAGTGACGATGCCGCCGCAGCAGCACCTCGTAGTAGCCGCTCTTGAGCAGCCGCATTCGATCGACTTCAAACCCGGTGAAGAGTTTCTGCATGCGCCCCATGCTGTAGCGAGGCGAATTGATATCGCCGGTCGCTGAGAAAGCGTAGTGCACGATCCCATCGTCATCGACCGAAAAATTTCCCGGCTGTGCCGGCACTCGGTTGAGCGAAGAAACGAGCGCATGCACCACGGTGTAGTCGGTGCTAATCGGCACGAGTTGTGATCCCAATGCGCTGATTTCGGCGGGTTCCATGTAGTTCAGGATATCCCAGCAAAATACCAGGTCGAAGGGATCGCGCTCTTGCAGGGCTACCGAGAGTCGAGGCTCCGCTCGATGCGCATCTGTCAGGCCGCTCGCCAGATCCTCGACGACAATTTTTGCCCGCAGCTTGGAAAACGCTTCCAACGTACCGGGAGAGCCGCCGCTGAGCTCGAGTAGCATCAGACGGCAGCCGACAGGCCAATGTGCAAACCACTCTTCAAGCAGGGGAGAGACAAACTGCCCCTTCCGCGCCGGCTCCCGGTCCGCGAAAAGGTCCTGTCGACGCTTCTTACGGAAGCTACTGAGGAGCATCAGACGCTCCATTCAGCGGTGCATGGAGGCCCGAATCTTCATCCTCGTCGCCGTCGCCACTCACCTTGCCCTCGCTCCATGGCGAGACTGAGGTGCCATCGGGGCGCGGATCCATGTCCACGCTGCCTTTGAGCTTGGCGCCTTGCTCCAGGCAGACTTGCGGTGCCGTAATGTTCCCGCGAACGTTGCCACAACGATGCACAAGCACTTGGGTGCCACCGAACAAATCGCCGACGACGGTCCCCTGCACCTCAATCGTGTCCGCATGGACATCGCCTTCGATCCGGCCGGTCGATCCGACGATCACCGAATGTGACGCCAGTCTGATGATACCTTCGACGCGTCCTTCGACACGCAGATGCTCATTGCCGCAAAGTTCGCCTTTGACCACCAGTTCCGATCCGATAACGGAAGCAGATGCAGTGCTCGGCTTCGGTTCGGTCGCTGCAGATGGGCGGACGACTTGAGGCTCGGCCTCGTCTTGCTTTTTCCACATGGTGCCCTCGCTCCAAAGTTGGTTGCTGACACCGGCGGCAATATGACCAGGAAATCCGGCTCGGCAACTCGATCGTCTTTTGTCGGTCGCTTACCAGTGACCGGTGTTTGCAGTTCCCGCCCCGAGTGCACCGTGATCACTCATCACGTCAAGTCCGCGAATTCTCTATCGCGATTGGCTTCTTCCAGCGGCGGGCGATGCTTCCGGGGGTGAATAAACGTCTCCCCATCGCCCCATCCAGGAATTTCGGCCGCAATCGGTTTACAGTCGGCGGGACTAGCAATCTACTTTCTATAAGACGCCGGAAATTTCTCGAGCGATTCGGTAAGATAAGAAAATTGGCACGATCTGTGGTTACCCCGACGCAGCGACCGCCCCGTGCAGTAGGCTCACGGCTGCCGCGACAAGGGGAGGAAGAGACGCCTTGTCAGCCTCGATGGTCAGCACCCATAATGCTTTTATCAGCGTCCTGCTATGGAAGCGGGAAACGAGCGGCGGATTTCCTCATCAAACTGGTAAATCGCCTCACAGCAAAACATCGCACTGGGAGCCCGGTCCGCAACCACCCCATGGCCAGACTTATCTCCGAACTCAATCTCTCCAGTGAAGAATTTCTAGAGAATCAGGCTGCCTATCAGCAGCTGCTCGATCGTCAGCGACAGATTCAACCCCCGCAGCCCTCGGAGAGCGCGATACACCTCGCCCGAGAACGGAAGAAACTCCTTCTGGACGAACGATTCAGCGCACTCGCGGACGTCGGCAGCCCCGTGCTGGAAATCGCCCCGCTTGCGGGAGCCGGCGTCGACGACGAAACGCCGACCGGAGCGGGTATTCGGACTGCCGTCATGTCAGTCGCCGGACGCACCTCGATGGTGATTGGCAACGACCCCAGCGTCAAGGGCGGCACGTATTTTCCGTCGACCGTCAAAAAGCATCTTCGCGCCCAGGAGATCGCTTTAGAAAACCGCCTACCTTGTATCTATCTTGTCGACAGTGGTGGTGCCTATCTGCCCCTTCAAGCCGAGGTATTCCCCGATCGTTTTCACTTCGGTCGCATCTTCCGCAACCAAGCCCTGATGAGCAGTCTGGGTATCCCTCAACTTTCAGCGGTGCTTGGTAGCTGCACAGCGGGTGGTGCTTACGTGCCCGCGATGAGTGATGAAACCATCATGGTGCGAGGCAACGCCACGATCTTCTTGGGAGGGCCGCCTCTCGTACAGGCCGCGACAGGCGAAGTAGTCTCTCCCGAAGAGCTGGGGGGAGCCGAGGTGCACTGCACCAAGAGCGGAGTCGCGGATCATCTTGCCCATTCTGAAGAAGAAGCGCTGATGCGGTTGCGTTCGCTTGTGGCGTGCCTCGGGCGCGACACCGATCCGCTTGGATGGCGACGGATGCAACCGGAACAAGCGCCCATTGCTCCTTACTATGATCCCGCCGAATTACCCGGCATCGTGGGGGCTGACTTGAAGCGACCGTTCCCCATAGGAGAAGTGCTCGCTCGCTTGCTTGACGACTCGAGGTTCGAGGAATTCAAAGCGGGCTACGGCACTACCATCAGATGCGGCTTTGCCCACATCATGGGATATCATGTCGGGATTATCGCCAATGACGGGATATTGTTCAGCGAGTCGGCACTCAAGGCGACACATTTCATCGAGCTCTGTTCACAACGCCTAATCCCGCTCGTGTTCATCCAAAACATTGTCGGCTTCATGGTGGGCAAGCAGTATGAACACGCAGGCATCGCGAAAGACGGTGCAAAGATGGTAACTGCGGTAGCAACGGCGCGTGTGCCGAAGTTTACGCTCACCGTCGGCGGCTCCTTCGGCGCCGGGAACTACAGCATGTGCGGCAGAGCCTATGACCCGCGATTTCTCTTCACGTGGCCCAATGCGAGAATTTCGGTGATGGGAGGTCCGCAAGCCGCGCGAGTGCTTACCAATGTACGTCAGGCCTCCCTTGCTCGTCGCGGTGCTGCCGTCGAT
>JAGRAW010000098.1 GCA_020434415.1 Bdellovibrionales bacterium | reverse complement strand
TCGAAGCTGTCGATAAAACCGATCGGTGACGGCTCGAAAGCCGTCGAAAAGATATCGACTGCCGTAGGTATACCAATCGCGCTTTTTCAAAAGCCGTCCAAGGGGCGAGGTCTGTTGATTTCTAGAAGTTCCTCCGTCTCTGTAGACTCTGGAACAACTTCCAATATAGGGCAGGAAAAGGGAGAGGGGAACTGCATCTGCCGGCGCGAGCACAGACGAGTCGGGGGGTGAACAGATGCCTGACGGGCAAGGCCCGTCAGGCCCAGAGGAAGTGTGATTAGCGGGAATACCACTCCACAATCATCTGCTCATTGCACTCGACCGGAATCTCCTGACGCGACGGGAGCTGTGATCTCGTGATGAGCCGCTGATCACGATCGACTGCCAAATAGGGTACCGCGATCCCCGACACGAAGCCGTCGTTTAGAAAACCGAACGACTTCGATTTCTCGGAGAAGGAAATCACGTCATTGAGCTTCAAGCGGTACGACGGCTTGTCGACGCGGCGACCATTTACGAAAACGTGACGATGCGAAATGAGCTGGCGAGCCGCAGGAATCGAACGCACGACCCCGGCGCGGAAGAGGGTGGCGTCGAGGCGCTCATCCAGCGTCTGGATTAGCTTTTGACCGGTACTGCCTTTATGGCGCTGCGCTTCCTTGAAGGCGCGACGCAGGGCTTTCTCGGTCAGCATGAATTGGAATTTCAGTTTCTGTTTTTCGATTAGCTGTATCCCATACACGGACCGATTGCCGAAACGACGCTTGCCGTGCTGACCCGGTGGTGTGCTGCGTCGCGAAAGAACCTTGGCGGCTTTCAGCGTGGGTGCCACCTCCAATCGACGTGCAATTTTGCCTATCGGCGTACCTGCTCTCATATACCTCTCCCTGGAAGCTCCCGATTTAATGCAGAAGCAAATCGGTGGTTAGTATCGGTTGAAATTCCGGCAGCGACGCTGCCGGAGAACTGCACGCGGCATTGAACCCTGCCGCGAGCTCAGAAATCGGTCGTTCCCGACAGCAGCAATAGCAGCGATGGAGAATCTGGGCAAAGGTGCCGGCAATTGCGGGCCGCAACTCTCCGGTTCCGGCGGCCGGTGTCGACTGGAGCGACCTATTTGAATGTCGATAAAGCAGAGCCACACCCTCTCAATGCTAGTGGTCGGTTCGTCGAGTGAGGGTATGGCATGCCAAACTTGTGCCCTGTATGTCAAGGGCTATGGCGAGGCCGGGGTAAACCAGTCGGAATGGGCACGGGTGCGATTGGGGTGGACCCGGAAATCATCGTCCGCCCGGTACTCATTTGACGCAGTCAGCGTATTCAGCAACATTTGCAGCAGAATTGAAGCTCCAGCCCTGCAGCAGCGTGTTCCGCTCTCTCAATGACCGTTGTATCGTTTTTGTTGCTCTTCGTTAATCTGACGATCGCCGTTCGGACTCTGGGCCGAACGCGAGATGTGGCCTCGGTGGTCGTCGTCGCAACACTCATCCTGCTCAACGGACTTTCCTTGACCGCAGCCGATCCCTCGTTCGAGCTGGTGCAAATGGTACTTGCGACAGTGGGTCTTGTCGCGGTGTGGCAAATTGCCGAGCGAAAGTCCCTCGCGGAGTCCGGCTTACGTCAGACGGAAGACCGCTTTAGTACGCTGGTCGGAAACATGCCGGACGGCTTCCGGATCGTGCAGCAGGGAATCACCACGTATGCCAACCGGCGTTTCTGCGAGATGCTCGGCTACGAAGAACGGGAGATTGTCGGGAAGTCGGCGAACCTGGTCTTTTTCGATGCGGAAAGTGAAGTGCTTCAGGAGCAACGGGCACTTCGCTTACGCGGTATCAGCAGTTCGTATGAGCATGTGCTCAGGAAGAAGAATGGCGAACGCCTGCCGGTGATTGTTTCGTCACAGCCGGTGATGGATGAGCGAGGTACCGTTGTAGCTGCTTGCGGCGTCTTTACCGATATCAGTTCACGCGAGCAAGCTGATCTGGTTGTCCGCCGCAGCGAGAAGCGATTTCGAGACTATGCTGCTGCGGCGACTGACCGATTCTGGGAGATCGACCGCTCACTACGGCTGACCTACATTTCCGGACCTGCCGGCCGAACCAACTCCCCATTCCTTCCTGACGACACGCACGATTCTTGGACAGACTTCGTCCATGCCGAGACGGTCGGAGACCAATGGCCGGCGCATCAACTTGATTTAGCCGAGCGGCGTCCATTTCGCGACCTCCGCTACACTCAACGGACGCCGGGATCACGACTGGTACATTGGCGTCTGAGTGGTCTGCCGCTGTTCGATGAGGACGGAGAGTTCCTCGGCTACCGGGGAACAGCGGCTGATGTGACCGGTGAAGTCGAGGCGCTCGAACGTGCTACCAAGGCCCAGACGGTCCTGATGAGCGCCCTGAACAGCATCAGCGAAGCGTTTGCTGTCTTCGACGCGGATGATCGCCTCGTGCTCTTCAATAACAGGTTTGCAGAGATTTTCCCCGAGGTGGCCGACGTCGTGTCGGAGGGTATGCGTTTTGAAGAGATGCTTCGCCACGGCGTCGCTCGCGGCCTTTACGAATTTTCGGAGGCGGAAGGCGGAGAGGAATTCATTCGGCGACGCATGCAGCAACACCGCGAGCCGGTCCGGCGCCTCGAGCAACGCTTGAGCGGGAATCGTTGGGTTCAGATCATCGAGCGAAAAATGCCTGATGGCGGTCGGGTCGGCGTCTGGACCGACGTCACCGAGCTCAAGCGACGTGAGCAAGATCTGGTGCAGGCCCAGAAGATGGAGGCGGTCGGTCAGCTTACCGGCGGCATCGCCCATGACTTCAACAATTTGTTGGCCGTCATCATGGGTAATTTGGAAATGCTGCAAAGTCGGGTTCAGGACAGTGCGCAGCAGCTGTTTTTACGCCGAGCGCTTACCGGCGCTCAGCGTGCCGCCGCCCTGACACAGCGGCTCCTTACGTTTTCGCGCAAACAACGTCTACAGCCTCGCCCGACCGATGTGGCAGAGCTGATCAACGGCATGACCGATTTGCTTCGGGGGAGTCTTGGGGAAGCAGTGCGTATTCGCACCACCTTTGCCGATGAGGTGCTTTGGGCGTCGGTTGATCCGAACCAGCTAGAGACCGCCTTGCTCAATCTTGCGCTGAACGCTCGCGACGCGATGCCGTCGGGAGGGGAGCTCACTATCGAGTGCGAGTACCTGTCGGCGTATTTGCCCAAGCGGCTTGACGACGTGCTATCCCTCGAGCCGGGGCGCATCGATACCGGCACAGCCGTTCCCTTCATTCGTATCTCGGTAACCGACTCGGGGACGGGCATTCCGAAAGAGATTCGCAACCGCTTGTTCGAACCTTTTTTCACGACGAAGGACGTAGGGCGGGGAAGTGGTCTTGGCTTGAGTATGGTCTACGGGTTTGTCACCCAGTCCGGGGGTGACATCGAAGTAGAGAGTGAGGTGGGCAGGGGGACAGCCATCCGACTGTATCTGCCTGCAGCACACAGCGAGCGCTTGATGCCGGAGCAGGTGTCGGGAGCGCACGTGTTTCCTGAAGCCCGCGGAGAGACCATACTGGTCGTCGAGGACGATGCCGATGTGCGCACGCTTACCTGCGAGATGCTGCGAGAGTTCGGCTACGTCGTGCTCGAAGCGGATGAGGGAAGCAAAGCACTGGAGTTGCTCACGGCGGAGCGTTCGGAGGATGCGTCCGGTTCCGTCGATCTCTTGCTTGCCGATGTAGTGCTCCCGAATCGAATGAGCGGGGTCGATCTGGTTCTGCAGGCGCAGCAGCTTGTGCCGGGGCTGCGTGCGATGTTTTTCTCCGGCTACACCCGGCATGCCCTCGCCGGTCCGCCGCCGGTCGGCGCTCCGCTGTTGAACAAGCCGTTCCGGAGAGTCGAGCTTGCTCGGATGGTGCGCGAAGTGTTGCAGGCACCGCCATTTTCGATTACTGCTGCGCCCGACGAACAATGGAGGCGGCACGCGGAACAGCACGAGCACGCTGTGGAATAATCCGGCTTGCACTCACTATGGGTCACTTAGAATTTCCGACACTGTGCATTGAACTGACGTCTCCCGCGGAGACGAGAGATTTCGCCGCCCGGTTGGCGCCGCTGTTGCCGGGAGGAATTCTCCTCGGACTGTCCGGTTCCCTTGGGGCCGGGAAGACGGAGTTCGTTCGAGGACTGGTCGTCGGGCTTGGCAGCCTCGACGAAGTGTTAAGCCCGACGTTCGTGCTTGAAACCGTCTATACCTGCAACGACAGTGCTCCAATTCGCAACGTGCACCACTGGGATCTGTATCGTCTCGGCGGCGATGTGTTCGAACCCTCGGTGTTCGAAGAGCGGGGGCGGGAGCGGTCAATCACTTTGATCGAGTGGCCGGAGCGTTCGTCAGAGGTAGAGCGTTTACTTGATATACGGATTTTGTTAGAAATTCCCGGGTCTCAAGCGATGGATTCGCACGAATCGGTGGAGCGGCGGTTGCTTTCCCTGAGCGTGCGAACGGAAGCGGCAGGAGGTGCAGGACTTCTCGAAGCGCTTCGTCACGATAGGAACTCGATTAGCTCCAGTAGGGGGCACGATTCATAGAAGGCATGGTGGTCGCAGAAGGCATGATGGCTCAAACTGTAGTCATGAAGTTCGGTGGTACCTCGGTTGGTTCGTCGGAGCGAATCGGCGGTGTCGCAAAGCGGGTCGCGAAGCATCGCAAGGAGACCGGTGACCGGGTCGTCGTGGTGGTGTCTGCGATGAGCGGGGAAACCGACCGGCTGATCGAGCTTGCACGAAAGGTAGGCGGCGATCGCTATCCTGTCCGGGAATATAACCAGCTAGTGACGTCCGGGGAGCACGCCAGTGTCGCCCTGACGGCGATTGCGCTCGAGCGCGAGGGGGTGCCGGCACGATCCCTGCTCGCTAATCAGGTCCAAATTCGCACGCGCGGAGCATACGGACAGAATCTGATCAGCGGCGTGGAGACGGAAACGCTTGAGGAGTTGCTCGAACGGGGGATCACGCCGGTCGTTGCCGGTTTCCAGGGGATCGATGAATTCGGCGATTTCACCACGCTTGGCCGAGGCGGATCCGACACCACGGCAGTTGCCATTGCAGCCGCTCTTGGTCCTTGTCGCTGCGATATTCTGACCGACATTGACGGTGTCTATACGGCGCTGCCTTCGATCTGTAAGCGCGCGCGCAAACTGCAGACGCTCACTTACGAAGAAATGCTCGAAATGGCGAGCAGTGGTGCAAAAGTGCTGCAGGCCCGCAGTGTCAGTCTAGCGTATAAGTTCAAAGTTCCGTTAGTGGTTTGTTCCAGTTTCAGCGAAATCGAAGGAACTCTCATTGTAGAGGAGTATCAGGGCATGGCAGACGCCGTAGTTTCAGGAATTACCTGTCGCGCTGATGAGGCGAAACTGACGCTCCGCAATGTTCCTGACAAGCCAGGGATTGCTGCCAAGGTCTTCAAGGTCTTGGGTGATGCAGAGGTTGTCGTGGATATGATCGTCCAAAGTCAGGGGACGGCGGGGCGCGCTGCAATCAGCTTCACGGTGCCTCAAGAGTCTGCGCAGACCGCCTATGAGGCTTTGCTCAAACTGGCGACCGAGGAAATGCCGGACGCAAGCGTCGAACTCGACAAGGACATTGCCAAGCTTTCGGTTGTCGGCGAAGGAATGCGGACGCACGCCGGGGTGGCCTCCAAGATGTTCGAGGTGCTGGGCGCCAACGGCATCAACGTGGAAATGATTACCACGTCAGAAATCAAAATCAGCGTCGCGATCGAGGCCAAGTATTCGGAACTGGCCGTTCGGGTGCTTCACGAATGCTTTATCGAGCAGCAAGACGCCGGGCGGTAAGTGGCACGCGTGGTGGCTCCGACTGCCGAGTGAGGTGCCGAAAAGCCCCATTTATGGGGCTTTCGTGGCTAAAGTACTTGCTTCCGGCGTTTGCGAGTGTATGCTACATCTCTGACGGGCATGGCTGTATTTCGTAGTTTTTGCCCCATTACATGCTGTGATGACGCAAATGTGCGAGTGGTTTTGTATCGACCGGTCGGGTGCTACCGACTAGTCGGCAAGGCCGCCCACCAGTGTGATGGTATAGGCCATCAGAATCGATGCGACTGTTCGTCCGGTTGCGCCGCGATTCGATCAAAAAGTGGACGATCGAGTAGTGGTTGCGATTCAAAAAGCTCTTTGGGTCAGGGGGGGAGTCGTAGCGCCCCGTGTTTCGGTGGATACCTCCATCGAATGCCCCGAGAATGAGATTCGGCGAATGCCCCGAGAATGAAAATCGGCGAATGCGCCGAGAATGAGAATCGGGCGCAGAATTAGGCGAACAAGCAGTGCATCTGGACAAGACGCTTTAGCAATTCGTACACCTTTCGGAGATAATCCCGTGGCAGTGAAGAAAAAGAAAGCACAAGCTCCTAAGCCGAAAAACGGCGTTCAGTATTCCCAGTCGGAGTTTTTTCAGGCGCTTCAAGAAGCTTGCGAGCTTGATAGCAAAAAACAGGCAAAAGAAGTTTACGAGTCCTTTGCGGGCATGCTCCAGGCAGCTCTGAAGAAAGGGTATAAAATCCCTCTACCGGGAATCGGCAAAATCCAGGTGCGCAAGAGCAAAGCGCGCATGGGGCGTAATCCGGCGACGGGAGAGCAGATCAAGATCGCTGCCAAGAAGCGAGTGCGTCTGACCCCCAGCAAAGCTCTAAAAGAAGCCGTACTCTAGGTCCTGCACAAGGTCCGGCTCTAAGGCCCTCCCGGCAGCATCTGCCGGGAGGGCCTTTTCTCTTTCTGAGGGGGCCGGGGCGTTTTGACCCTGGTGCCCGCCGCTCCGCCCCTACCCTTAAACCCCTCGTTTCCTTAAGCGTATGGCTTCATAGTCGCCCCGCTGTTTTTTGGCTCAATCGAGCGATCTCCATACCTTAAGTAGGGGACTGAACGTGCCGATGAGCCTAATGGGATCTCTTTAGGTTGTTCTCGATCGATTCCGGTACGGCGAACGTGCAGCTACGAATTCAATTTCTTCTCGTTATCTTCGTGACCGCGTTGGGTGCTTTGTCCGCCCAGCCGGTGCTCGCGAAGCCTGTTGTAGTGGAGCCTGCCGAGCTCCAGCAGTCGTCTGAGCTGTTCCCCGGCGCCTACGCGGCAGGCACCGAGGCCAATGAACCCAAGCAGGCGGCAGGCGATGCGGTTCTGCGAGAGCAATTTTATAAGGCGATCAACGAGCTTTACAGCGCCGGTTACGGTCGAGCCGGTGAAAGCCTCGAGCAGCTCAGCCTCCTCGCAGCCGAGCAGGGATACCGTAACCTGCCTGACTATTCGATTGAGCTACTTCGCCAAGCCAAGCGCACAACAAAGCCGGAAGAAGTCTCCTTCTTGGTGTTTCACGCCGCAAGACTCTCGCCGACTGATGCGCGGGTCCGATTCGTGGCTGCGTCGTTCTACCGAGAACTCGGGATGGGGACGGCACTCAAACATGCATGGGCGGGAATCACCGCTATCGCGTACTACCCGCTGTTGATCGCGACCGGCATCGCCAACCTGTTGTTGGTCTGCCTGGTGGCCGGTACAATAGCTCTTTTCATCACCTGCACCATTCAACTCGTTCGCAATGGAGAGGCGCTCTTCGAGCGAGTTCGCCAAGGTGCTCCACGGGCGATCCAGGGCTACGTTGCAGCGGTAGGGCTAATCGGTATTCTCGTGCTGCCGCTCCTAGGCGGAATCCTGCTCGCCGTAGGAGTGTGGGCACTCGCACTCGGGAGGACGAAGATCGGCTGTAAGTGGTTGCCCGCCGTGGCGGGGACGCTGATTCTCGGTTGGGCGCTCGCGATTCCGGTGTTGAGCACGGTTGGCTTCAATGTCGAACAGCGGGCGAACCGTGTGCTCGAGCAAGTGCGAACCTTTAGCTTTACTCCGGAAGGCGAGGAGTTCATCACGGAGCAACTTCAACGAAATCCTGACGACCCGCTGCTGCTCACTATTCTGGGGCAAGTACTGCAGATGAAGGGGCTGCGAGAGGACGCCGCGCGCGCGTATGAGCGGGTGCTGACCAGCGCTCCTCGGGGTTCAGAGCTGAGGACCACCAGTCGTCTCAACCTTGCAGCTATCGCCTACGAAAACGAGGCATTCCAGCAAGCGAAAGACGCTCTGCTCGCGCTGGAAGGAGAAGGGGAGGCGAGCTTCGCTCTCTACTACAATCTGGCGTTGGCTCATCTGGCGATGCTCGATACGGAGCAACACCGCGCAAGCTACCTCAACGCGCAGGCGGTTGATGAAGCCCGCCTTGCGCGACTTGACGCGGAGGCAGAGCACGGTCGACGACCTGTAATCAGCACCGTACCGGCGTCATTCTTTCTACCCCTTGTGAATCGACCAATCGTGCGTAGCGATGACGTAGCGGCGCGACGTGCCGTCGAACGCGAGAACACGCTCGGGGCTGCGCTGCTGTATCGCGGGACGATGCCCGTCATGCTTGGCTGGGGAGCCGTCGTACTGGTGCTGGGGTTGTTTGCCGCCCGACAGAATCCTCACCAGTTCGAGCTTGGTCCGGTGCCGCAGGCGGTTCAGGAGTCTGCAGTTTGGCTTTTCCTACCGGCTGGGCTGCTGATGGCAGGCGAACGACCGCTTCGCGGCGTGGCCGTGTTGACCGTTTTCATAACACTACTGATCTTCGGGCTGGAAGCTCCGGTGACTCCCTACCGCGGTTTGCCTCTCGAGGTGAGCTTCAGTGGCTTTCTCTTCGGCGGAGCCGCCTTGCTGTTCTTGGTGACGATGGTGCTCTCCGTGATCGGAAAGAGTCGGGCAGAGGTGGCGGCATGAACGCAGCCCCAGTTACTCGCGACGGCTTCAGCGAGCTCCTTCGCACTTGCTCGCATAAGCGACGAAACGGCCTCTTGCGTGTCGCCTTCGACCGAAGGGAGCTCACGATAGCCTTTGTCGATGGTCGCATCGTGTCGGCTGCTGATGCCCTTGATGAAGCACCGGTAGAGGTGTGCCGGAGGCTCGCCGCGGCCGGGCGTATTGTAGAGCAGGTCATCGACCTGATACGCGGGACGGGTATCACGGTGAGCCAGCTCGGTGAGCTACTTATCGGGAAAGGGTATGTAGGGGAGGATGATTTTGCGCGTGCGCGCCAGGCGTACGAGATCGATTTATTGCTCTCGCTAAACGACTTTGCCGAAGCGAATGCGGATTTTAAACCCCAGCTAGTGCGCCAGGATGTTCGGACTGCGCTCGGCATCTACCCCGGCCAGCTCCTCCTGGACCTCGAGGAACTCCAGGCGGATCATGGGCGGCTGCAGGAGCTTTTCGAGCAAGGTGACTGTCGGCCGCGCGTGGTGACCAACAGCGCGCGTAGCCACGCGTTGACGGACGCTGAACAGCAAATCTGGGATGCTGTAGCGGCCGGAGGCTCTGCCAAAGATATTTTGGCAAACAGCTTGCTCAGTCGGCATCAAGCTTTGGAAGCCTTGCTCAGTTTGTATGATAAAGAGCTGATAACGGTTACGGTAGGTGACGGAGAACAGGGTGTTGGAGAAGGTGTCACTTCGGCCGAGAGTGATATCTCCCAACTTGTCGCCGAGGAGCCGGTGCCGCATTCGCTGAGCGAGCTCGTGGAGCAGGCGGCAAACGAGCTTCGAGAAATTGGCACCGATGAGGAGGAGTCAGCTCTCGAGGAGGCATCCGACTTCGCGCAGGCTGTTTCGCGCTCGGCACAGGTCGGGCTGCATAGTGAAGGGGAGGAAAGTCCGGCTTTCGAATCCGTAGATAGTCCACAGGGTGTGCCGCTCTCGGCCACTGAGCAGCCGCTACCCCTTCCTGCAGGATCCACCGCCGGGCTCCGTCGGGTCATTCGTGCAGGGAGTTATCACCTGCTCTCTGCCGAGGCAGTCAGAGGGACGGTAATTGCAGCAACCGTGCTGTTTTTCTTTACGCTCGCCGTCGTCGGGCCAGGGATGTTCGACGAGTGGTTTGGAGCACTCAAAAATTTTACCGCAGAACAGCCGTTCGAATAGCGCGGACAGGTCGTTTAGCTCTCCCCAACAACATACGCGGCAAAACAGTATGCTCTCCCGGATGCAGCCGTGGTAAACTCCTGAGATGAGTGATGCACAAGACAATTCAGGCACTACCGCTGGGGCGAGCGGGGTCCTAGATGCTCCAACGGAAGACGAGCCGATGCATGATCCCTGTGCGTATGGGGGCCCGTCGGCGCTTGCGGAGCGTGTGAGGAGACTTCGCGGGGCTGCCTTGTCGGCCATTGAACGGCGTGAGCGTCTTCCTCATCCACTTTTTTGGTCACTCTTCCATTCCGAGGTTGGAGAGCTGCGGCGGCAGCGAGCCCGCGCCCGGGAAGAACAAAGGGTTAGGATACTCGGAGAGTCCTAAAGGCTGCGCCTGCCGAGAATGTCAAAGAACTACCGTTTTTAGACATCCCCGGGAGGAGATTCCCGCGAGTGTTAGAGGGAAATAGCACCCGAAGGTCTTCTATCCCCGGTAATTTTCGAGGCAGGTGGTATAGTTTCAGTCGGAAGAGGAAACTACCTGGCTTTCAAAACATCCTAGGACTCGTGGACATTTGCGTCCGGTGTAGCAATATGCAACGGCTGCTACTGGCAGATTGTTTTGCTGTGCAATTGGGTACTTTCGAGTTCCAATTAGGGCTGTTGTTTTCGTATTTTAGGATACTTTCGAGTAACGTGTAGCACTTTGCGTCTAACTGGGGAGCAGGCTGAACGTCAGTGAGCACCAGGTTCATCGATAAATACGAGATCGTATCGACCCTCGGCCGTGGTTCCATGGGCGTGGTGTACAAAGGGCGCGATCCCGAAATTGGACGTCTGGTCGCCATCAAGACACTGAAGTCGGTGTTCATGGGTGACGACCCTGCGGGCGCTGAAGCACTCCAGCGATTCCGACTCGAGTCGCGCTCTGCCGGCAAGCTGCACCACCCGAACATCGTCACGATCTTCGAAGCCGGTCGCACTGAGAGCGGATCGCCTTACATCGTGATGGAGTTTATCGACGGCAGTAGCCTCGAGTCGATGATAGCGCAAAGTGGGCCGTTAGAGCCGCTCGGAGTGCTTCACTACTTGTCGCAAATAGCCGGAGCGATTGACTACGCGCACAGTCAGAATGTCATCCACCGCGATATCAAGCCGAGCAACATCCTTATCGATGAGCATCACCGTCCACATCTGCTGGATTTCGGAGTGGCCAAACTCAGCGATACCTCTCTGACACCTGCTGGAACAGTCGTGGGTACCCCAAGCTACATGTCGCCCGAACAGATTCGAGGCGCCAAACTCGATGGTCGCACGGATCTCTTTTCCTTGGCCGTTGTTGCGTTCGAAGCTTTTACCGGAGTGCGGCCGTTTCCGGGCAGCGACTTCACGACCGTCGTCAGCAATATCATCCACAAGGAACCCTTGTCGTTTCGTGAGGTGGGTGCCGAGCTTCCTCAGGAATTGGAAGCTGCCCTCCGGCGAGGTCTTGCAAAAGACCGCGAAGATCGGCTTCCGCAAGCAGTCGCTTTTGTCGAGTCCCTTGCCGCCGTGTTCGGCGTCGAGTTGGATCCGACGGGTTTA
>JAGRAW010000097.1 GCA_020434415.1 Bdellovibrionales bacterium | reverse complement strand
GACTGTTGATAGCGGTGCACCGCACGCGGAAGAAGAGCTTGCAGCGCCAATAGCCTCGAGCGGGAATTGGGGTGTGTGGAAAGAAAGGCGCTGCTTTCTTCGGCTTCTGCCGCAGAACGACGCCAGAAATTGAGGGCGAGTTCGGGATTGTAGCCTGCTTCCGCCATCAGAAACATCCCGATGTGGTCGGCTTCGAGCTCAAGCTCCTGCGAATAGGGAGTGACCACGACTCCTTTGACGGCTGCTGTCGAACCGCTACTGTTGCCAATTCCCGCGATGGCCTCTTCTATTGGAGCAAAGATTCCTTCACTTCCGGAATCTCCGAGACCGCCGAAGCCGCGATTTACGTCATCTGCAAACTGCGGTTCGACGTGCCGGGCAAGTACATGGGCAATCTCGTGCCCCAGTACGGCCGCCAGCTCCCCGTCATCACGCAACGAGCGGAGCGCGCCGGTCCAAATGAAGATGTGGTTCCCTTGCGTTGCGGCAGCGTTGACGACCCCGTCGTCCTCTAGAATAGAAATATGCCACGGCTGAGATGCACCGGCGGCGGCAAGGAGACGGTCCATCACACGGCGGACGCGGAATCGATATGCCGGATTATCGGACTCGGTGAACTGCTGCCGAAGAGCTTCCTTAAGCTGGCGCCCTTCAAGTGATTGTTGCTCGCTTACCGGCGGTTCCTCGGGGATCATTCCCGGCGGCACCGGTGTCCGAGCCGGCCCGCAGGAGGTGACCCACAGCGCTATGACTAGCGAGACGAATGGAGGAAAAACAGCACGCATCGTGTGTGTATCTTGACCTTTGTCATATTCGAGTGACGTGTCCCGAGATGTGGCCAGGGAGGTCCACTGGTGCCATCTGTTTCACCAAAATAAGCTCCTGAAATAACAGCGTCAAATAGGTCTTGCCCGCCTTCGGTCGGCGAGCCTTTAAAAAAAAAAAAAAAACGCCGACACTCTAGTGGGGCAGTTCGTTACTTCGGTGAATACCATGGACGTCATGTATTGCGCCCACTAGCAAAATTTCTTCGTTTTCGCGGCCTCCGGCCGCGAGTAGTGTCCTGGATTTTTTTGAGTGACTTAATGAAGCAGGACACTAGGGAGCAGTATGCCGTGATGACACATATCGGCGGGCACACCGGGAACGAGCCCCTGTCCTGGTCGGCGACAGAGGGCAAAGAGCTGCAGTGAGCGATCAAAAAGAAAGTCTAGACTCGTGGTTGGAGCGCCTTGCGGAGCAGGAGATGCCGGCGCTGGGAACCACCGTACGCGCAATCGCCGAGATCTCGGCCGATGAAGAGCACCAGCACGTCTCCCGTCTTGCGGACATCATCCATCAAGATGCTGCGATGACGATGCATGTGCTGCGACTGACGAATGGTGCGTATCACATTCCGCGTTCAAAGCGCCTCAATACCGTGAATCGCGCCTTGGTAATGCTCGGCTTCAATGAGGTGCGGTCACTTTGCCTGACGATTGCCATTGTCGGTCAGCTCTTGAAGGGCAAACCTCGGGCCCAAGTGACTGATGAAATGGGTCGAGCATTCCACGCAGCCGTGCAAGCCCGATCACTGGCATTTCAGCGCGGAGATCCTGCGGCAGAAGAGATTTTCACTGCCGCACTGCTCTACCATATTGGTGAGATGGCCTTCTGGTGCTTCGGCGGAGAGAAAGCTGACGAAGTCATCCGGGAAGTGGAAAGCGGCGTGCCGGAGCTCGAGGCGCAACGAAACGTGCTGGGCTTCGAGCTACGTGAGCTGACCGTGCAATTAAGCCAGAAGTGGGGCATTGGCCCGCTCCTCCAACAAGCGTTCGATGGCGCACAAAATGAGGATTCTCGGTGGAGAGCCGTCGAGTTGGGGCACAAGATAGCCGCGGCTGTGAGCAAGGGCTGGGATAGCGAGCAGCTCGAGGCAGTGGGCAAAGAAGCGACGTCGTTCGTCAACCTCAGCCTCGAGCAGCTCATGCCGACCGTGCGGGAGAATGCGGTCAAGGCTATAGAGACAGCGAAGAGCTTTGGTGCTCGCATCGCCGGTGAAACCATCCCACCGCCTCCCTCGGAAGAAGCCGTTGCGGCAGCGCGAGAGGCAAGTGAAGCGGCTGCGGCAGAATTTGCGGCATCATCTGCGCCGCCGAGCTTCCTCGAGCCGGATCCGATCGTACAGTTGCGCATACTGAGAGAAATAGCGGCGAAGCTCGAATGTGGCACCGATGTGAACGAGATTCTGGAGTTGATTCTCGAAGGCATCTATTGCGGCATCGGTATGGACCGAGCGCTCTTTGCACTCCTCAGTCCGAACAGGCGCTATCTTCGCGCGAAGACCGCTCGTGGCGCGTCTACGTACTACTTGATGAATAAATTCAAGTTCGACATCTCTCCGCAACAGCCAAATATTTTTCACTTCGTGATCGAAAGCCAAAGCGCGTTGTGGGTGCCCGATCGCAGCGCGGCGGCTATTCAGAAGCTCATCCCGCAGAGCATTAACGTGGTGATTGGCTCCAATAGTCCGTTTTTTATTGCACCGACGGTAGTTGACGGTAAGCCGATTGGAATATTCTTTGCCGACCGTCATGAAAGCGGCCGCGACCTCGATCACGAGGAATACGAAGCGTTCAAGCAGTTCGCCATACAGGCGGACCTTGCGCTCGCCCACCTCGACAAAGCCCAAGAGCGCAATTCCTTGTAAGTCCCCTTGTTGGCATTAACGGATCTTAGAATACATGTGTTGCATGTATTCTAAGATTCGAGACGAACGCCTTGTTCGGCGTTCGAGCGAGCTTCGCTCGCCGGTCTTGCCGAAAAATGCCTCGCAGAGGCATTTTTCAACAAGCCCCATAAAGTGCTTTCGGTCAACCGAGCGGTAGGCTAGCCTTGCCTGTGATCGAAGCGTGAGGAATTGAGGAAGTGTGATCATGCGCCGACTTGTCGTGCTGCTCGTGTTCGGAATCGCCTGCTTCAGTGGGTACCGTTACTGGTCTTTTGCAACAGCCCCCCGGACCACCGTTGAAACCCCCGACGATGTAGCTGAAAAATTCATTTTCGGTGTGTCCGAGGAGCAGAACGGTTGCTGCGCGTGGAGGGGAGGACGGTGTGGGTGTGAGGGCGAACAGGTGCGTTGCTGCGACGGCACGGTGAGTCCGTCGTGTCGGTGCCGCCCCGGAGCGCTGGAGTAGGGGATGCCGCTTCAAGCGCGCCGACAAGTGTAGCGCGCAATTCGCTGATCCGTCAGCGGCACGACTTCAGTCGAAACAGCTTTAGCGTGTAGGTGTTGTCGTCTTTGTCGCGGGCCGGGCCGCAGACTACTTCCGTAGTCACGGAATACCCTGATTCCTTCGGCCGTACTTCAGTGCGATACCGCGGACTGCAAGAACCCGTGCACCGACGATACAATGCTTCGCCGTCCTCGCCTTTGCCGGTAGAGAGTTCCCAAAACCAATCCTGAAGTTGGCTTACCGAGGCAAACGTTCGCCCGGGAAAGACGATTGGTGCGGCAGTGGTTGTTTGCAGATACTTTTCGCAAAGCGCTTTATCGGAGTACTCAGAGAGGTAGACCGAGGGCTCGATGGTGAGCAGGACGGCAGGTGTCTCTGACGCATTACAACTGACCGTGCAAGCTTCGGAGGCCGGTTCACCTTTGGTTCGATCGCCTAACCCCTTGGTGAGAAGGCGCTCGATGTTCACCTTCAACGAATTCGGTCGCCGCGTGAGATTGGCGAGCACACCCGCCTCAGCGGTTGCCTGCTCAACCAGCTCCGGCGCCTCGTTCTTGCAAGGTTGAGGCTCTTCGCTCCATCCCAAACGCGGCTGCAACATTACGAACTGTAATGCCACGAGCTGTACTACTACGTACGATGCGCAGGAAATTACACGACGGGCGAATCCATCCGGTACCGCTGTTCTACGAGGCACCATCGCGACCCATCGACTTCTGGTATGATTGATACGTCCGCTCAATTTCATCCAGCTCCTCTGCTGTCAGACTCCATTCTGTCGCTTTCGCCGTTTCGGCTATCTGTCCTTTTTTGCGGGCGCCGACTATTGTTGCGGTCACTTCAGGCCGTCGCAGCACCCAGTTGATGACGAGTTGACTCATCGGGCGCTCCCGACGCGCCGCAATTTCTTTCAGGGAATCGGTAAACTGCTCCAGCGCCGACAGCTCCGGTTCTGCGAAGTAATTAGGAGTGCGCACTGCGCCCCATCGGGCCTTTCGCCAATCGGTGGGCGGCAAGCTTTCAACCCATGCTCGGGAAAACTTCCCGGCCAGCAATCCACATTCCATCGGACTGTACGTTATTACTCCGAGTTGCTCGTTCCGGCACCACGAGAAGGTATCTTGTTCAATACCGCGATTCAATAAGCTGTACGGCGGTTGTAAGGAGGCGACCTCACCGATTGTCTTGGCACGTTCGAGTTGCTGCACAGAGAAGTTGGAGACCCCCGCCCAACGAATCAGACCACGTTCCTTCAGTCGCTGAAGGGTATAGACGCCTTCCTCAACCTCTTCGTCCGGCTTTGGCCAATGAATCTGGTACAAATCGATACAATCAAGACCGAGCCTGCGGAGTGATGCTTCTACTTCCCGTTCGATGCTTTTTTGCCGCAAGGAGTAGGTGGGATTACCCGACCCGTCGTTCAGAATGCCGCATTTGGTCGCAAGCAGTGGACGCTCGGTCCGCATTCGTAGGAACTTTCCGATAACTTCTTCCGCTCTCCCGAAGCCGTAGGCAGGAGCGGTATCGATCCAGTTGATGCCGAGGTCGAGCGACTCACTGATGGCATCGAAGGAATCCTGCTCGTCTTGGGGCCCCCAACCCATCTTCCATTCGCCGCCGATGGCCCAAGTGCCCAGGCCGATGACGCTGCACATGAGGTCAGTTTTCCCAAGCAGTCGCTGTTGCATAGTATGGTGGTCGGTGAATCAGTCGGACAGGATGGGGCTGGTCTCGTGAACGGAGGTAGCTACTGGCAGTGTCGTCGATGCCGGCCGCGTGCCGAAGCGCAGCTCCTAGGCCTTACTACTTTTTCCGCCACTGACCATCCACCTGAACAAAGTGTCCGGGGTGAGTCTTCTCTATTGCCGTTTTTCCTGCCAACGCTTCTACGGCACTGACTGGAGTGCCGCGCTTCGACGCGATTTCTTGATACTTGTTCCGGCGTTCCGCGTTAATTCGTTCAACAAGGGATCTTACTTCGGCGGCCGGAGTCGGCTGTACCGAACCGAGGTAGCCTGTGGGTAGTTCTCCGACGAGCCCCTGGGACTTCGCGTTGTCGAGATCGAGAGCGAAGGACGAGTCGGGTGTTACCGCCAGCATTCCGATACCGAAAAAGAGTGCAGACAAGAAGTAGACGAGGGGACCGCGTAAGAGGCTCCGGCGCGATGCAGTGTCGTCCAATAGATCTTTCATTGTTCCTCCCAGTGATTCACCCAATCAGGTCTAAAAGAGATCGCTCTCTTCGGAGAAGATTTCCTTTTCCAAATCCTTCTCAACCTTTACACGGACTTCATGATCAATTTTGATGTTCATGTTGATCGTAATCGGCTTGTCCGGCGCGGCGACCTCCACCCGGGGTGTGCATCCTGATGCAGGAGCTGTAAGAAGGGCGATGGGTAGCCCGACGGACAACAATGTCGTCCTCAGCCGAAATGTCGTCCTCAGCCGAGTAAACTGCAGCGAGGCGCAGCCGGATAGCATTACTTCAGATTCTCTCATCTTCTTTTCCGTCTCGATGCACGGCATGTTCTTGCCTACATTTCCCTTCCAGCTTGACCCCTACAAGCTTGCCAGTATTCCGCGCAAACTTACCTGTGTTCTCCGCGCAAAGTGTTGCATTCGGCGACCTTGCTATCACTAGCTTCAATTCCTGCCGTCGGTGACGGCTTGTTCTATCCTGCCGGGCATTTGGAGGCTTTTTAAGAGCGCCAGCACATTTTCCTCGACGTTCAAGTTGACGTTGAGTCGTTGGCCACTATTCATATCCGGGTTCTGACCTTTGGTCGAGAGGCCAAGCTTTAGTGTGCCGTCCGGTTCATAGGCGATAGTCGCAGTAAGTTGGTCGTAGTGGTAGTTCTCTAGCGCTTGGATCACGATTTGAAGTTGCCCAGGAAGATCACTTCCGCCGGGTCGCTGGTAGCGCAGCACCCCCGGTTGACGCGCCCATATGGTTCCGCCTCGGACGTGCACGCCGTCCTCAGCGACGACAAAGGGAAGAATGCCGTCAATTTTTCCGTTTCCTGACACGCCCTGTGCTTCATAGAGTGTAAGTAACCGTTGTAGCTCCAAACCTTCAATCTTCATCGTGAGCGCGAGCGGTCGCTTGGCCAGAGAAAAGCGCTCATTGCCCATGCTCAACCGTCCTCCGAACATCGCAAGACCCGCTTCCCGAAATGCCAGCTGTTGGCTGTCAGGTGTATATGACAGTGCGGTCCAGTGTGCTTCCTCAAAGTCTATTCCATACACCGTGCCGCGAAGGCCCTCTGCTTCGGAACGCAGCTCCGTCTCCGTTGTTGCTGTGCCCCATCCACCGTGGAGCTCTGCTCGAATAGTGCCACCTCCTAGTACCAGTGGTGTACCTAGAGCCGACAAAAGCGGTTGCAGCTCCGATGCCGTTTTCTGAGCGTTTGGCATGTGAATCGCGACTCGGTAGGTGCCGTTACCGGGTGGTGTTTCGTAGGAGACGTCGGCAGTTACAGCTGCCTCTGCGATGGTCGTAGCGAGCGAACCCTTCAAGTGAAATGAAAGCCCTTCGCCGGAGATGTTGCCCGTGATGAGCACCGGGGCAGACGCAATGCGGATGCCTTGCTGTTCGACAGCGATTGACGTTGTTACTAGCTGTAGCGGTTCTGTGTCGTAACGAAAGCTGTCGAAAGCCAGCCGAAGCTCGAGCGCAGCGTGCGGACGCACCGAAAACTCAGCTATTTTGGTTTCGTTGAACGTGATCGGTTTGATGGTGCAGACGGAGTCAGTGAGGGCCGTGACCGATACCGCCGACTCTCCTAGGGCGAGCGAGGACACCAGGGAGCAGCGAGCGAGGCTTTCGTCGCCGAACGTAACGGGATCTACTCTCAAGCGGTCGATGGTGATTCGTTCAAAGGGAATGGTGTGCCGCAGGGAAAGGAGGTGCGGGGCGTCGAATGAAGCGTTCGCCGCGGAGTCAGTAGTTGCAGGAGGCGGTGCGAGCGTTACCGAGACGTCTTCAATCTGTAGGGTTTGCAGCTTTCCGCGGAGTACCTCCAGCGGCGAGTAGGTAACCGTGATTCCGGAAGCTTTTAAGCTCCAGCGTGGATTACTTAGACTGAGGCGGCGGATGCCCGCTCGAGTAAAGCCGGCATTCTGGAGCTCCACAGAGGCAGCGGTCAGACCCCAGCGCGGCGCCTCGTGGGAGAGCACTGCTTGCGCGATCCGTGGCAGGAATCGAAAACTGAGCAGCAGTGCCCCTGTGGTAAGGAGCACGACGAGGAGCAGAAGCTGTAGGAGGCGCCGTCCTCTCACGCTATCGACCTCTCCGCTTTTCGGACCAGCGGACCTTCAACACCGCCGCCTCAATTTCAACTTCCTCGAAAAATAGAAGCCAGTGGAGTTGCTGGGGGGATAGTTGATCGTTGGGGCTCTTTACCTCCACAAAGCGATAGTGCGTGTCGTTATACACGAAGAGATCGGGAAAGCCCGAAAGATTGTTTCTGGGATTGCGGGTGACCTCGCGAAGTACTGCCTGCAGTTTAGAGCCTCCGACCAAACGAAAGCATTGAGCGAGGAGCTGCAAAGTGTTGGGTTGCCAGGAGACGAACGCCTGTACCGTCCGATAGTGATCGTAGTAAATCCGCTCGATGTGATCGAAAAATGCGCGTTCATCATCTAATAACCGTAACGCGTCCTCGATTGCGTCTGCTTTCTGTGCGGCAAATGTCGGAGTGCGTAAGTCACTCCGCACGGACTGGAACGGGTTGTGCAGATGACCATCGCTGCCATCGAACAGTAGCTGCCAAAAGAGAAGCCCGAAAAGTGTGCGCCAAATTTCATTTTCGGCATGGATGCAGCGAAATCCTTTTGCGGACAAAACATGAATCACGCCTTGCTCCGGTTGCGAACGGAAACGAGCCGGCACTTCTACACTCTCCGCGGAGCGAAGCTTGAGACGTGTTGACGCAGGGGCGTGCTTGCGAATGCTTTTACGCTTCCGGTCGAGAGCGAAGAAATGCTCGTCGGCATTACGGGGTGCCTCCAACATCGACTCTGTCAGCGTTCGTGCTTCATCAATCTTTCCGAGTTTCGTGAGCAGTCGGACTTGGCGCTCGCGCGACGGCGGACGGTTGATGGTGCGATACGTCGCCATGGCGCTCTCGAACGCACCGAGCTTCTCCAAGCGTTGAGCTGCCGTGAGCAGCACGGCTTCGAACGCGTCTCTGGCGCTGGGGGAGAGCTGTGTCTGATGGTCAGGGATAGTTTGCAGCCATTGTTCGACGGCGGCAGCTTCCTGGAGATCCAGGGCTTCAAAGGAGCGAGTGAGGCACGCAAATTGAAAATGGGCCTCTACGTCTGCCCGATCAACGAAGCGAGCGGCCAGTGTCGCTTCTCGTCCGAAGCCGAAGTACCGACGGCCCGTAAGGTCTCGGAGGACAAACTGAGCGAGGGAATCCTGCAAGTTTCCAAAGAACAGAAAACAGAGCATTTCCAGTTCATGGCGGACGGTGAGGTGCACGAGCTCGGATAAAGTACGAGCGGTCTCCAGTAAGCAGCCGACGTTCGTCTGTGCAGAAAGCGTACGGAGGACATCGCTCCTCCGTGTGCCGCACGGGCCTACTCCCAACGTGCGCGCGAACCCTTTCAGTTCGGCTACCGTAAAGGGGGCCGCAACTTGTTGCAGGTCAAGCAGTTCAGGCGTCCGGACAAGTTTGGCAAGTGCTGCCGACTCCAGCTCCCGAATGGCACCCGAAAGATTGGGCACCTCCTCGTAACGAATCGAGTCGACGCGAAATAGTGAGCCGCGCCGATTGGCAAGTCGGACGAATAGGCAGCGTGCGTCAGTGCTCAGGCGTTCGAAACTCTCGATGACGTGCCTCTCCTCAGAGCTGAGGACGAAAACGTATTTCTCTCGAACGAATGAAAGCAGATACTGAAAGTGCTCCAGGTAGTATCTATCGGGGAGGGTTTTAGTAACTGGGACAGTCATCGGATACTGCTAAGAGCGTTAGAGCTGAACCATGGATAAGCTCCAAGTCACGGTCACATAGCCGCTAGCAGGGTTGCGGAAAAATTGTTTCAGCAATCTGCCGTTCGGTAAATAGGAGTTTACGAACATCGCCTGGTCCTCATACCTCGACATAGTAAGCGATGATTGAAGGAAAAGTGAAACAAACAGGCATGGGATCCGAAGCGTTATCCATGGTGTCCGGACTGCTGGCCGATGCTGTTGTCGTGGTTCACTTCAGCTTCATTCTTTTCGTCGGAGTAGGTGCGCTCCTTGTCTGGCTCTGGCCTCGATTAGCTTGGCTGCACCTGCCGGCCGTGCTTTGGGGTGCCGCCCTGTCTTTGTTCGGCTGGCAGTGCCCTCTTACAGCTCTCGAGCAGGATTTGCGGGTTTTATCGGGTGCTGCCGGTTACGGGACCGGTTTCATCGATTACTACTTACTCCCTATCATCTACCCTGCAGGGCTCACTCCAGAGTTACAGGTTTTCATCGGGATAGCGCTCCTGGCTGTGAATTTCATTTCCTACGGAGCAGCTTTTCTTCGTTGGAAGCGTCGTTAGGACGGTAACCTACTAAATAGCTAGGATTGAGTCGGTGGTTGAGTTCGCTTCGAGTGCTCCGAACCTCACATCCGTGAAGAGGAGGCATGTCTGCTGCACTTCAAGATAGAAAAATACTGGGATCCTGTGGGGATACAGTGCTAGCCTAAGGCCCGTACGGCTGATCCACGAGCGCGTCTAGCTATCGCACGAGGATCGTTCAGTTCTACTCGAGAGATAGGGAATCATGCTCATCAACGATCACCAACGTGTCGCCTCCTCCACTGCCGCGACAGTGCTGCGCTCTTTCATGAGGTTGTCGCTTGTCGTCGGGTTGCTAACGAGCGCGTGGTTGCGACTACCGTCGGCCTACGCCGTGGACGAGGAGTCGATGCAGAGCCCGCTCTACACGGAGTACAATACGTTCATTCGCTCGCAAAATTTTCTGGAGCTTTTGGCAGCCGGTTCCCAGCCTGTCAGTGCGAAAGTCAGCTTCTACAAGATTGACGGCACTTTCCAGAAGGCGGTTCGGGTTGACCTGGAGCCTCAGCAACAAGTTGATCTAGATGTGAACACGTTGGTCGGTGTGAATGACACCTACGGTGTCGTCAAGGTCGAGTTCGGCGGGGCATCTGATCTACGACGATTGCAGGGCCGTATGGCTGTGTATCGCGTCAATGACACGGATTCCGACTTCTCATTCGCCTATGTGCTTCCGCTACGCACTCCGTTGACCGGCAGGTCTGCCGCAACCTCGAACACCTTCGATGCGCAAGGTCGTGGCTTCGTCGTTCCGAACTGGCTATCGGTTACCAACCTCGACGATGCCGCTCAAGAATTTACCCATACCCGGTACGCTCAAGATGGAAGTGTCGTCGATTCGACTACCATTACTCTGAATCCGTTTGAGCGCCGCGATATTGCTGCCGGAGACTTTTCCACCGAGGGTGTCTATCTGAACGAAATCGTGCCAACCGACAGCACGGTGGAGTATCTCTCCAGCATAGTAAGATACGGATCGAACACACTCCCCGGCGGTATTTTCCGCAGCTATACCTTCGCGATGCCGGTGTTTGCGAAGAATCCGAGCGGTGATGCGCAGTTCATGCCGATATCGAACCAGTCGGGCGATTGTTGGACGCAGACAAACTGGGTTGAGGTGGTCAACACCAGCAGCTCGACAGTAAATGCAGAGCTGCTGTTCCGCGATGCAGCCGGTCTGACTTTCTCTACCACGACCACCACGCTTGCTCCGCGGTCCCAGTTTCATTTCAATGCGAGCATGATGCTCGAGAACAAAAACTCCGACGTGGGTGTCGTTCGCGTCAGCGCTGACACTGCCGAGTCACTGATCGCGCAGAGCGTTGTCTATTTCCACGATTGTCGCCGCAATC
This sequence comes from Bdellovibrionales bacterium, assembly GCA_020434415.1. Lineage (GTDB taxonomy): Bacteria > Bdellovibrionota_C > UBA2361 > SZUA-149 > SZUA-149 > JAGRAW01. Next base: position 465 of record JAGRAW010000097.1, on the reverse strand, counting down.
TTCTTCAGACGGCTTACAACATCCAGAGCAATACACCGAACGATGTTCCGCTGATTGGGTCCTTCAATCGGTTCTTGGCTCAGGAGAACGAACTGCGTGTGTACGGAGTGAGCGGAGTGAATCGGACGGTAGAACTGTCCCTCAACTCAAACACTGAGACCATCTCGACATCTACCTTTCCGCTGTCGAATTTTGCGGTAGAGCTCTTTCAGCTGAACGATGAACAGTTCGCAACAACCGAAGATACCTACGGAACGATCGCGCTCGACGCCAACTATGACGACTCGATGATGGCCTACACCCTGCGTCTCAGAAAGTCCGGCGCCGACACCACCAAGGTAAACTTCGCAGTGCCGATCGAAGCCCGCTGACCGTCGGTCGCTGTCCAGTTCCGGAGTTCAGTAGCGCGCTCGTAGGTCCCTACGCCCGATCAGTCAGGCTCCTAGAGTGAATCAGGCCACTTTC
>JAGRAW010000096.1 GCA_020434415.1 Bdellovibrionales bacterium | reverse complement strand
AGGCTACGGCGCCAACCGCAACGCATTGCTCCTTGCTAGCGTCGGCCGCAAAATGTTCTCGGCAGACGATGATACCGTCTGCACACACTACCAACACAAAGATGCAAAGACCCATTTGAGCTGGGCTCGTGGTTCAGCCCAAGAATTCAAGACCGGCACTGAGCGTAGCGAGCTCTACAAAGAGCTGCTGCCGGCAGAAGAATGCTTTCTTGACGCTCACGAAGAGCTGCTGGGGCGAAGCGTGCGTGGTATTGCCAAGTCGCTTGCCGAGAAGGGTGACGGCGTGCTTGATGCGCTTGATAATGCCCTCCTGGAATTGTTGTTGCTTGATTATGGCAAGGTGTACTGCAGCTTCAGCGGGCTTGTCGGCGATAGCGGCTCAGAATGGAAGGACCGTCTCTTTTCTGCCGATCTCGAGGAGCTGAAGCCGTATCTCACTTCCAAAGAAGCGTTTGAACGGGGACAGCATTCGCGAGAGAGTTTGAAATTTGCGTCGGACTTCCGCTTGGAGCGCATTCGCGGCTGCATGACGGGATTCTATGCGGCGGACAATCGTACGATACTCCCGCCATTCTTTCCGCTCTTCCGCATGGAAGATGCCTTGTTCGCACAACTCATCCGAGTCTGTGACGGCGAAGCGCTTTTCGGCTACGTGCCTCGCGTTCTTGAACATCTACCGATGGAAACGCGTTCCGGAAAAGGTGCCGAACCTGCAAAACAACCGCCTTTTCAATGTATCGGCGCGGACGAGATCATCGGATCAGTGCTCGAGCGCTATCCGGCAATACCTCGGAGCACCAGCGTCGCCGAGCAATTGTCTTTTCTCGGATCCGCAATCGAGCGGCTTGCTGAGGGTACGGGGAGAGAGTTAACGGAATTCGCTCGCCAGACGCACTTCAATCGCCAATCGAGTATGCTCCTCTTCCTTGAGGAACGCCGCGTAAAAGCGAAGCGACTGCCGGCATTTTACCGGGACGCACTCGATGAGCATATCCGCATTCAGCGTGAAAATCTGACGAAACCGATCGTATTCTTCAATGGCTCGCTTCCTACAGCGAAAACCGGAGAAGAGCACGAAGAGCAGATGCGCAGGCTGATAAAAAAGTATGCTCGGCTATTGCAGTGCTGGCCGGAAATGGTGGCTCTGGCAAAGGGTTACGAACATCGGACGTAGGGTCTGAAACACGCTCAGCAGCCACGGGAAAGCGCGAAGAAGAACACCACGAGAAGGAAGCCGAACCATAGCAGCGTGAAAAACAGCCTCGATTCGCTCGTGCGGTGTGTCCACACGAGACCGGGAATAGCATCGCCATGCTCCACCGCCTTGAGGAACTGGTTCAGCACGGAGAGGTACGTATCCTGCTCTTCCAGATGAGGTATGTGGGAGCTTTGTTGAAACACGGCCACCGCCGCATTCGGGCTTTGGCTGTGATACCAGTTGGTCGTGTCAGGACGCGCTTCATCGAAGGCCCCGCAGGTATATAGTATCGGGACCGTGAGGTCGCCTAGACGGTCGCTGCGATCGTAGTCCTTCAGCACACCCGTCAAATAGAACTCGTTCGGCCCCCACATGGTGGTGTAAACCTCCGCTCCTGCGCCGTTGTCAGACCGAACGACACAGGCGGGCTTCGGGTCGAGACGGCAGACGTAGTGGCGGTAGTATTCCAGCGTTGCGCGTAAGTACTCGGGAGCAGCCAAGTCTCCCCTCGCCTCACAATCGTCAAGCACCTGCCGCACTTCCTCAGGCAACGCTTCTCGCAGCTTGGCGGCATCCTCGATCCACCGAGGAATCGAGATACAGGGGCTCGCAAGGATCAGACTCTCCAGTCCGTCAGGCCACGTCAGCGCGTAATCGACGGCTACCATCGACCCCCAGGAGTGCCCGTAGAGATGCACCCGGCGAAGCTTCAAGTGCTTACGTAGTGCGTCGAGCTCGAGCACGGCACGTTCCACCGTCCAAAGAGACGGATTGTCAGGGCGCTCGGATCGTCCGCAGCCGAGCTGGTCGTAGAACACTACCGGACGATCCTGCGCAAGCGCGGCAAGCGGCTCGAGGTAGTCATGCGGATAGCCGGGGCCGCCATGGATGACCACAAGCGGCGTCGCCTCTGCTGTGCCATGCACACGGTACCAGACGCGCCCGCCCGGCACAGGTACATAGCCCTCATTATATTCCGAGCCCACTTTGAATGTAGGGGTGCTCATCGGCAGTCCATCCGCTGCGCTAGGTGTTTTTACCAGCTACAGCCGCGTAGAGTAAGTCTTCAAATTCCTAGCACTTTCCTGAGCCTCCGGCACGGGGATTTGTCGAGCGCCAAACAAGCGCTCCAATTCAGTGCACGCGGCAAGCAGCAACTTATGGTAGACTGACGCTCTGAATCGTAGATTCACGCATGCCGGGTCCCGTGGAGCAATCGCGAAAGTTGCAGATTTTAATCGTCGAAGATGACGCCGATATGGCGGAAACGATGCGGCTTGTGCTCGAAAAATACAGCTCCTGCGATATCGCGGAGCATGGCGTTGCTGCCCTTGAGCAAATCGCAGCTCGCTGGGACAGTGATTCGTGCTACGACGTAATCCTGCTCGACTTGATGATGCCGCAGATGGACGGGCTGGAAACGCTGGAACGTTTGCGACACGCTGAAGAAGAGCGAGGCCTCGGTGGAGTGCTCGGAGCGAAAGTGGTTATTCTTACTGCTCTCGAGGATGAAGAAACGGTCACGCGCGCCGTCGATCTCGGGTGCGAAGGCTATGTGTTCAAGACTCAAGGCCCTCGAGCAGTCATCGCCAAACTAAAAGAGCTGGGACTGATCGTCTGACAGCGAACACACCCGCTCGCAGGGTGTATCTTACAGCTTGCCTACCAACGAAGCAGAACAGCGCCCCACGTCACCCCGCCGCCAAAGGCAGAGAGGGCGACGAGACTTCCCTTCGTCAAGGTTCCCTGCTCCTCCGCTTCCGCTAACAGAATCGGAATGCTGGCCGCACTCGTGTTCCCATACCGCTCGACGTTCATCAGCACCTTTTCGTCAGGTATCCCCAGGTTCTTACCCATCGCCTGTAGGATTCGGCGATTTGCCTGATGGGAAACGAAGTAGTCGACTTGTTCCAACGAGAAGCCGTTCGCCTCGATTACGTGCTGATTAATTTCCGCGAGACGACGCACGGCGAGCTTGAATACTTCCCGGCCTTCCATGCGCAGATAGTGGGCATCTGTGAGCAAAGAGTCCGGCGTCGCCGGTGCGGCAGTTCCCATCGGGGTGCAAAGGATATCGGTGCCGGAACCGTCGGCCCCGAGTTCCGAAGCATATATCCCGCGAATCATCCCGCCACCGCCGGTCACCGCCGAGCCGGTTGCTTCATCACCCCCGGCAGCGACCAATACTACCGCTCCGGCTCCATCCCCGAAGAGCACACAAGTGCGTCGGTCGTTATGATTGATGATCTTGCTATAAATGTCGGCTCCCACGACCAACACACGACGGCAGAGGCCCTTTGCAATCAGAGCATCGGCCGTGACCAGAGCGTACACAAAGCCTGAGCAGACGGCGTTCACATCGAATGCGAGACCGCCACTGATACCCAACCGTTGCTGCAGAAAGCACGCGCTGCTGGGAAAGACATAATCCGGCGTGACGGTCGCGAACACGATGCCGTCGATTTGCTCCGGCTTGAGACCGGCCCGAGCGATGGCGCGTCGAGCAGCCGGTTCGGCAAGCTCGCTTGCACCGACCGTTCCTTCCACCCAACGGCGTTCGCTGATTCCGGTGCGATCCCGAATCCACTCATCGCTGGTCTCGAGATACGATGCAAAGTGGGAGTTCGGGATGACGCGCTCCGGCACGTGCATGCCCGAGCCTGCAATTCTGCTGTTCACCGACACAACAGGGAACGCCTCATGCTTGTCCCCTTTGGCCTCCGGGTTCTGCGCTAGTTCAGCATTCACTACTGCTACACTCGCTTGAAAATGACCGACGCATTGGTACCGCCGAAGCCGAATGAGTTGGACATGGCTGCATCAATAGAAACCTCACGAGCTTCCTTGGGCACGTAGTCTAGGTCACACCCCTCGTCGGGTGCTTCAAGATTGATCGTCGGCGGCGCGACGCTTTCCTTGATGGCAAGCGCCATGATCACCGCCTCGAGTCCCCCGGCAGCACCGAGCAGATGCCCCACCATCGACTTGGTCGAGCTGACCAACAAGCCGTTCTTCGCGTGGTCGCCGAACACGGTCTTGATTGCAGCCGTCTCGGCCGGATCGTTGATTGGCGTCGAAGTCCCGTGCGCATTGATGTATTTGATCTGCTCGAGCGGGAGCTTCGAATCTTTTAGCGCCATCTTCATGCAGCTCACAGCGCCTTCGCCGCCCTCTTTCGGCGCGGTGATGTGGTAGGCATCACAGGAGAAACCGTACCCGATGACCTCGGCGTATATTTTCGCACCTCGACGCTTCGCCTGCTCATACTCCTCGAGAATCAGCACCCCACAGCCTTCCCCGATCACGAATCCGTCTCGATCCTTGTCGAACGGACGACTCGCACGCTGTGGATCGTCGTTGCGGGTGGACAGCGCTCGCATACGTCCGAAACCGCCGAGTCCCAAGGGTGTAATCGCGGCTTCGGAGCCGCCGGTAAGAACGACATCTTGGAGCCCACCCCGAATCAAGCGGCACGCTTCTCCAATGGCGTGAGTCCCCGAAGTACACGCGCTGGTAATCGTGTAGTTCACTCCTTCGAGTTTCAGATCGATACCGACGTTACCCGGGGCAAGATTTGAAATCATCGCCGGAATGAGAAATGGCGATAGCTTACGCGGCCCGCCTGCGATCAGCTCCGCATGGTTGTCTTCGAGCGTGCGCAGTCCGCCAATGCCGACTCCGAGAATAGTACCCAGACGGGAACGATCTCCGTCGAAGGTGTCGAGCCCGGCATCTTTCCACGCCTCACGCGCCGCGGCGATCGCGAAGAGCGAAAAACGGTCATAGCGTCGAACGTCTTTCTTCGGGACGACGGTCTCAGGGTCGAAGTTCTTGACCTCGGCGGCAATAGTCGACGGGTAGGCCGAGGCATCGAATTGGGTCACCTGGTCGACACCTGACTTGCCCGCGACGATGTTCTGCCACATCGTTTCCCGGTCATTTCCCACCGGAGAGATAGTTCCTAAACCCGTGATAACAACTCTTCGTTCACTCATGGTCATTTCGCTGCAATGTTCTGCACTGATGATGATATTGGGTCGGATTCTACCGCACCCGTCGTTACGGCCCGTTCCTTACAACGTCCGGTCCATAACGGCTTTCGGCCCTACTCCAACGCTTGCCGCACTACTCCCAACTTAGCCGGCCTCCCTTCCGCCAGGGAAATTTGGCTGATTTTATCGAAAATGCGGTCGAAAGACAAAGGATCTGAAGGGATCCGCCGCACCAGATAGTCGAGGCTTCGTTGACTCAGGCGAAGGTTACGTCGCTCCGAAAGGGACGCCAGCAAGGGACGTAATTCCTCTTCCTGGGGGTACTGAAGTCGAGTGACCGACCCCGAGAGCAACCGACTGGTCAGATGGGGATTCGAGCTAATGGCTTTCGGCGCATGCTCGCCCACCGCCAGAAATAGCCCGCCTCGGGCTCGGCACTGCTCGAAGGAACCGATAACTTCACGCACGAAGTCGTCGGTCACCAGGGCCGGGTCTTTCGGCAGAAGAACAATACGGAAGGCATCATTCGGTATGCCCTTCGCAGCAGCCCGTTCTTGAAACCCGAAGGCCAGGTGGCGCTTACCGCTCCCAGACGGTCCGTAGAGATAGATTGCATTAAAACCGTCTTGATCTGCGGCTAAGCGCTCGACGGTGTTTTCAAGCAGCGTATAAGCTTGCACCACGCCGCTATGCGGCACGAAGTAGGAGAGCGAGAACGGCTGCGCCGGTTGCAGATCGAAATTGAGCTGACTAGACATGGGATTCCGTCAGTCGGATCTCAGATCGAACTAGGTGGCCGCACACCGACTGTTGAAAAGTCGACGCCTCGGCGCACGAAGAGTGGTGCGTGACTGCAGTGGGTACTAACATCCGAACACCACCTCTTTCTCCTCGAACGCGGGAATGCGCGAGACCTTGGCGCCAAGCTCCTTGAGCTTCTCCACCATGCCGTCGTAGCCGCGATCCAGATGGTGCAGCTCGCGCACCTGAGTGACGCCCTCCGCCATCAGTCCCATCAGGACCAAACCGGCGGCAGCGCGAATATCGCCCCCTTCGACGGGCGCAGCACTGAGCAAGTCGACGCCGTCTATAGTGGCAAGACGCCCATCAATCGCGATACGAGCGCCGAAACGGCGATATTCGGCAACATGGCCGAAGCGATTTTCGAACACGTTCTCACGCACGACACTGCGGCCGTCAGCACCGGTCAGTGCTGCCATGAACAAAGGCTGCACGTCGGTTGCGAGCCCGGGATACGGCTCGGTCTCGAAGTCGGTCGCACGAAGTCGATTCGGTCCTACCACCTCCACTTCATTCTCTCCGCGGTGCACTTGGCAGCCAAGGTTCTCCAGAAGATGAAGGCTAGAGTGTAGCGCCTCCGCCGGAATACCGCTTACCTGGACTCGACCACCGGTTACCGCTCCGGTGAGTGGGTAAGTCGCCGCCTCAATCCGATCGCCCAATACCGCATGGGTCGCCCCACCCAACGACTCCACCCCTAGCACCTGAATGGTATCCGTGCCGGCACCGGAGATCTTTGCTCCCATGGCAGTAAGCAGCGAGGCTAGCTCAGTCACCTCCGGTTCACGGGCAACGCCATGTAGCACGGTCTCACCTTTCGCAAGAACTGCGGCCATGAGAATGTTATGCGTCGCCCCGACGGACGGAAAGCCAAGGTCGATCGTGGCACCGCGCAATCCTCCAGGAGCGGTAGCGCAGACAACGCCGTGCTTCATCTGAATATCCGCGCCGAGTCGCGCTAGTCCCTGCAAATGGAGATCGACCGGACGCGTCCCGATCGCATCGCCGCCGGGCAACGATACCTGCGCTTCACCGGCTCGAGCCAACAGCGGCCCGAGCACCCAGAAGGACGCGCGCAGCGCTTTGACCAGACCATACGGAGCAAGCGTTCCCCGGATTGTCTCGGTGCGGATCTCGACTCGATTGGATTTGTATTCAGTTTGCGCACCGAGTGAGCGAAGGAGCCGCAAAGTGACCGCGATGTCCTCCAAGTCGGGAACGTTTTCCAGCACGCACGGCTGATCGCTGAGCAAGGTGGCGAACAGCAGCGGAAGCGCAGCGTTTTTCGCTCCGGCGACCCGGACACGTCCTTCGAGAGTTCTTCCACCAGTGACGCACAACACTTCTAACACGAGACTTCCACCACTCTAGGGATACCTGCCAAATCGGAATGAAACTTAATGGAATCGAACACCGTCGCGGCCTCGGCTGAACGAAGGAGGGAGTCTACCCCAGGGCGTTGACCATCGCCAAGTTCGAACAAAAGCGAAGCAGTCTCAGCTTCCTGCAACAGCAAAGGCGCCTGCTGAATTAACCGAGTAATCACATCAAGTCCGTCTCGCCCCCCACGGAGCGCTAGCGCGGGCTCGAAGGTTGCAACGTCTCGCGGCAGCTCGGCTGCGTCGGGAATATATGGAGGGTTTGCCAGTACGAGCGCAAGCTCCGCACGGCAAATGCGAGGATGAAACGCTGTCAGCAGATCGGCCCGGACGAACCGGACAACTTGATGCAGCTCAAGGAGCCGGGCATTTTCAGCGGCCACCGTCAGCGCGGCGTCGCTGATATCCGAACCGACAAAAATCCCGCCGCCAAGATACGCTTCACCAAACCGACGCCTCAGCTCGTGCGCAAGCGCCAACACGACCGCACCCGATCCGGTGCACACATCGACGACGACAAACGACACCGGCTGACGCTCGAAATACGGTAGTGCCAGCTCGACAAGCAGCTCCGTCTCCGGTCTTGGAATAAGCACACTCGGAGAGACTTTGAACGGTAATGAGAAAAATTCCCGCTCACCGAGAAGGTACGCTATCGGCTCGCCACGCTCACGACGAACCAGCAGCGATTCGAACAGGGTTCGCTGCTCCGCTGCTACGATCGACGCTCGTCCGGTAAGCAGCTCGGTTCTGGTAATCCCCAGCACGTGCTCGAGCAACATATCGACTTCGAGTTGCGCGGTGCGATCTTCAAGACCCAGAGGGGCTTTCAACAAACGATGCTGCGCTTCCCGACGCAACTCCGACAACTGCTGTGGTACCATGGCACTTGCTGCGGACAGTACCTACGCCGCCTCGTTTTTCAGCGCTTCCGCGCGATAGTGCGCTATCAGCGGCTCGAGCAAGATATCCAGCTCGCCGCCCAGCACGGTATCGAGTTGATAGATGGTGAGTCCAATACGGTGGTCGGTAATACGACCCTGCGGAAAATTATAAGTTCGAATTTTCTCCGAACGCTCTCCCGACCCGATTTGCGATCGGCGATTCTGACTGCGCTCGGACTGCTGCTTCGCCAGCTCAATCTCGTAGAGCCTTGAACGAAGGACCACCATCGCTTTCTCTTTATTCTTGTGCTGGGATTTTGCATCCTGGCAAGTCGCCACCAAACCTGTCGGTAAATGCGTGATACGAACCGCCGAGTCCGTAGTGTTTACACTCTGCCCTCCAGGACCCGAAGACCGGAACACATCGATACGAAGGTCCTTGTCTTGAATATCGATCTCCACGTCCTCGGCTTCCGGCAGCACAGCGACTGTCACCGTCGAGGTATGCACCCTCCCCTGCGTCTCGGTTTGAGGCACGCGCTGGACTCGGTGCACCCCGCTCTCGAACTTGAACTTGCTGTAAGCGCCCTGCCCTTCAATCTGGGCGACAACTTCCTTGAAACCGCCGACCGACGATTCCGAGGAGTTCAGAATCTCGACACGCCAACGATTCTTCTCGGCATATCGCGTATACATGTCGAACAATTCTGCACCGAACAGCGCTGCTTCGTCACCGCCGGCCCCGGCGCGGATCTCGATGATGATATTCTTATCGTCGTTCGGGTCTTTCGGGACGAGCAGCAGCATCAGCTCATGATGGAGCTCCTCCTGTTGCTCCTTGAGCGACTCAACTTCAGCTTGTGCAAGCTCGCGCATCTCGGCATCATTCGACTCTCGCACGATTTCGCGGCTGCCTTCGAGATCTTCCGACACCTTTCGCCATCGACGATAGCAGTCGACTATCGGCTGAAGGTCGGCATGCTCCTTGGCGTACGTGCGGAACAGCTTTTGATCGCTGACGATGGATGGGTCGCTAAGTAAGCGATTAAGCTCTTCGTAGCGATCGGCAACGGCTTGAAGTTTGTCGATCATGGGGGTTCTCTGTAAAGCAAAGGCAATCGCCGTGCAAACACTACGAACCGGCGAAGCTGCCTGGCGACAGAAAATCGACCGGCAATCTAGGACAAAGTGCTTCTGAATCGTCCTTACCTGGAGTAGTAGCTATCACTGACAGTCTGCTCACTGAAATGTCTTTGTTTTCGCGGTCCCGGGCTGCGAATAGTGCCCCGCTGTCTTACTCAGGAAAGACGCCGGACACGACGCCGTGCATACAAGAATGAAAAAGCGTCGAACGATCGCCCCATTGCTCGCAAAAGCTGCGGTTATTGCTGCGGCCTTCTTCGTTGGCTACTGGCTATTTACACCACGAGTGCTTAGTTCACCCGCTCAGGATCTAGCTCGAGCATGGCAACAGCTCGAGAGCCCCGAGGCGCTGCTCGAAGGAACGAAGTCGACCGAAGTCGCAGCGCTCTTGGACCGGGCAGCAACCGATCCGATGCTTTCCGATTGGGCGCTGCTCGGACAGGCCGAGCTACTTGAACTGCAGGGCCTGTCCGCTGACGCAGAAGAACGCTACAGGGCAATTTCCGAGCAGAGCGCTGCTTCTCTCGATGCTCGCCTCGCGCTCCTTCGCATCGCCCCACTGCCGGATAGCGGCTCCCCGGCAGAGGCGGCTTTCGGCCAGGCTTTGGTCGAGCTCGAAAAGGATATTCAGCAAGCACACCGACGTGACTTGCTTCCGGAAGTCCTCCTGCTGAAAGCGAGAAGCGCCGACCACAACGCAGACACCGCCTTAGCCCGTTCGCTCTACACCGAGGTCCGTAAATCCTACCCGCGGGCACCGGCTGCGGATCGTGCCCGTGTCGCGATGCGTCAAATGGCTGAGCGCCAGGGACAGTTGCCGGGTGAACGTTCGATTGCCGAACTGCTTGCTGAAGCCGCACTGCTGTTACAAGAACAGCGCTCCGATGATGCGCTCGGACAGGCCCAGCTTGCGAAAACGAAGACCCAACCGGGCACACCAGCGTTTTTGGAAGCGATGCTGCTCGAAGAAGAGATACTGCGCCGAACCGGCAGGAACGAAGAAGCAGATCGAGAGCTGGCCCTAATCAGCGCCGACGGGGGTATCGGCTCCGGCGACCGGGCACTACTGAAAATGACGCGCCTGGCATGGAACCAAAACGAACAGGACAGGGCGCTCGAGTTTATCGACAATTTCCGTAAGCGCTTCTCGCAGAGCCCGCTCCAAGGCGAGATGCTCTATATGAAGGGGCGAATCTTCGAGGAAAAGCAGGTACTCTCCGAGGCGAAGGCTGCCTACCGGAACCTGACTGAGGTCAGTACGGATCCCGCCACGTCGCTCAAGGCTTTGCGACAGCTCGCTTGGATTTATTACCGTGAAGGCGATTATGCCCGTGCGGCAGAGCAGTTTCATGCCGCGAGCAGCACTGCAGCACAAGCAATGCCGTCCGCTCGCGGCGACACGTCGCGCACGGACACCGAGCTCAAAGAACTCTCGGAAGACCTCTTGCATTCGACATTTTGGGAGGGAGTCAGCTTGATGAAAGTAGGTGACGACGAGCGCGTGTCGCTTTCCTACGCCGCGACGACTCCGCTGGAACGCTGGCAGGAAGTCGCCATCAACGATCCCTACGGCTACTATGGATACCTAGCCCGACGCTTCTCCGCTGAACAGGGCGTTACCCTTCAAACTGCCGCCGGGCGAGACTTCGGCACTCCTTGCACCCTACCGGTTGACGAGTCGCTGAAAACAAAGCTGGAGGTCCTTCATGGTGTTCGGCTTCACGATTTGACGCAGTTCGAAATCGACTGGTGGGCCGCTCGTCTATCCACTCCCGATGCGGAAGGGGTCAACGCAGCAACGGAGACCGATACCGCACTGAAGAAAGCCGTCACCCGGACCCGGCTCTACATCCGTCATGGCCTTATTTCACGCGGCCTCGGCTACCTGGATGCGGTGCTGCTCCAGCCGCCGGCGATCAATCGGTTTGGTGACCCGACCAAGCAGTGCGGTTTCGAGCTTGCCGAGCTGCGATATCCGCTTGCCTTTCGTACCCGCTTCGAAGACAGCGCCGAGCAGCATGCAGTCCCGATCGCTCTCCTTTTGGCAGTCTCCCGAACCGAAAGCCACTTCGATCCAACTGCACGCTCGCCCAAGGATGCTCAGGGATTGTTGCAACTTCTACCCTCAACTGCGACAGCAGAAGGTCTGGAGGCGGGACAAGACTTGTTCGATCCCCAGGTCAATATCCAC
>JAGRAW010000095.1 GCA_020434415.1 Bdellovibrionales bacterium | reverse complement strand
CAGGTGGGGGCATGCTTCTTGATGCACGGTAATGATATCGGCTCCGGCATCGGCAAAGGAATCGATGTGGCGTTCGGGTTGCTCGATCATCAAGTGGACATCGAGAGGAACCGTTGCCGAACGCTTGATCACTTCTACCAACTGGGGGCCGAAGGAAATCGGAGGAACGAAGTGACCGTCCATGACGTCGAGATGCAGCCAGTCAGCTCCGGCTGCACAGAGCGCGCGGACTTCCTCATCGATCCGACCCCAATCGGAAGCGAGGATCGAAGGAGCAATCAGTCTCTTGTTTTCACTCACGATGCGCCTCGTCGGTTCTTGAATTTCGCGTGCCTGAGCTATAGGGGCAACTATGTGCTACAGGGCAATCAAAGGAGCTGCAGCCCAACCGCGAGCGGATGCCCTTTGAGCGCTTGCGGTGTTGCTAGTCGCTTCTTTCCTGGAAATTGAAGTTCTTCAATCGCAATATACTGCGAAGTGCCGCACGCCACAATGAGCTCTCGACGGTTTACCTCGACAATGGTGCCGGAAGGTGAGGGGGGAAAATTCTGGTCCGCACAGACCCGCGCTTGGAACACTTTTACCGGCTCGCCCTCAATCATCATGCGCGCCCCCGGCACCGGATTCGAAGCTCGAATGCGTCGCACCGTGACTTCGGCGGGATCTTCCCAGCGAATACGAGCATCCTCTTTTTCCCACTTCTCGGCGTACGTCACACCCTCCTCGGGCTGGGGTGCCGCCTTGCACGTCCCATCCAGAATCGCAGGCAGGTGCTGAACCAGCATCTTGGCGCCCACGCTCGCAAGTTCGTCATGGAGTTCGCCGAGTGTGCGAGTCTCGGGCACTGCCACCTCTTCGACAGCATATACCGGACCGGCATCGAGCTCCGGAGTGATCTGCATCAGTGAGACTCCAGTGCGGGTGTCGCCGGAGAAAATCGTGTACTGCAGTGGAGCAGCACCGCGCCACCGCGGGAGGAGCGACGGGTGGATGTTCAACATGCCTACCCGAGCGAACTGTAGCAGCGATTCGGGGATGATTTTCCCGTAGGCTACGCAGATGAACGCATCAATCGGTGCGTGTTGGTTCAAGAAGTCGACCAACACTCCAGCGCTCTTCTCGCCTTGAAGTCGGCCCGAGGGAAGCAATGTAATATGTTTGACGGAAAGCGGTTGGAAAAGCGGGATATCGGCAGATTTTGCTGCCACTGCAACCGGCGGCGCGCTCAGTCGCTGACCACGACCGGAAGGGCGATCGGGCTGCGTTACCACGGCTAGTACATCGATTTCTTCTCTCGCAACCAGTTCGTGAAGCGAGGGGACTGCGAATTCAGGGGTGCCGAAAAAGACGACTCTGGCGCGTTTCACGAGCGACCTACCGCTGAGCAAGCTTCTTGAGCTTCGACTTGATGAGCTGCTGCTTGAGTTTGCTCAGATAGTCGATAAACAAGATGCCGTTGAGGTGATCTATTTCGTGCTGCAGACAAATTGCCAGAAGCCCGTCGGCATCGATGGTAATCGGCTGCCCTTGTTCGTCGAGTGCCGCAACCGAGATCCGCTCGAAACGTTGCACAGTCTCCCGAATGGTCGGGATGCTGAGGCACCCTTCCTCTGAATCGACTTGCCCCTCCGAGGCGGTGATCTCGGGATTCACCAGTTGGTACAGGCGCCTCGGGGATTCAGGTTCGTCGTCGCTGCCGACATCGACGACGATGAGACGTGAACGCAGCCCGACCTGCGGCGCGGCAAGCCCGATACCGGGAGCGTCATACATCGTTTCTGCCATATCCCGGAGCTGCTGACGGATCTGGTCCGTCACTTCGGTGACGGGGTCGCACGGCTCTCGGAGACGAGCATCGGGAAAGAGAACGATATCGAGTAGTGCCATTGAGTGATTGTATCTATTATTTCGCCGGGCGCGCGTCAGGATCGAGCCCTGTCCGGTCCGCCTGTGAACGAAGTGGAGCCGAGGACCCAGGGTATCGCAGAGCAGGTCTGATCACAATCGCTCGGGAATCGGTCACGATGCTGCCTCAAGTTAGGTCGCCGTTGCGACAAACAGGCGGCGAACCGTTTCAATGAGTTGATCGACCTCGAACGGCTTGTGCAGGAATGGTCGCTGACAGCTTTGCAGATAGGATTCGGTCTCCGGACGCATGCTGTCGCCGGTCAGAAATACGAAGCGCTCGACGGCCTCCGGACGATCGTTATAGAGGGTATCGAGAATATGGCGACCACTCATGCCATCGAGGTTGAGGTCGCAGAGGATAACGTCCAGCGGCTCTCCGTTCGCGATATATTCCAAAGCCCCTTCTCCATTACGACAGATGACGGAGAGTTTTGTTTCCCTGCCCAATTCCAATGTCAGAATCTTTTGCACCGCCGAAGCGACGGATTCGTCATCTTCTACGACTAGAATCGTCAGCCTGCTGGGCAGCGCGCTTGCGGGGGCGAGCTTAGCTGCGGCTACTCCTTCATGGGCGGGAAACTGCAGTCTAGTAATAAAACGATAACCATCGTCAAGGCGTTGCTCTTCCAACTCCAACTCGGCGCCGACACGGTCCGCGATTGCCGCGACGACCGTCAATCCAAGGCCGAGATGTTTTTCATCAGCATGGGCCGTCACGAACGGTTGAAAAAGCTCGTCTAGCGGACGCTCGCTTGCGGTTGGTTGGGGAACGCAGACTTCGATGATGCAGCGGTGGCGATCACCGGAAAGCACGACCTCAATCGGCGGCGTGTCGGGCGGCTCTCCGTCATCCGCAAAGTCTTTTGCTCCCACTGCGACGAACGCATTTTCAAGCAATTCGGTTATTGCCACGAGGAACTGGTCGGAGTCGCAAAAAGCGAACAGCGGTATTTCCGAGCGGGAGACAATCCGCACCCAATCGGAATCGAAACCTCTTCGCGAACGAAGCTTTTTCAGAGCCCGCGGTAGGATCCCGACGACATCACAAGGGGTAGGCGCTCCTCGGCGGTTCGAGAGCAGTAGCACCAACTTTTCCGTCAAGGCGGAGACGCGCCACGATTCCTTGATGATTGAGCGGGCGTAGGCGGCAGCCTTCTCCGAGTCAAGACCTCCGGCATCGGGCGCGGAGAACCGGTCAATGATTGTCGCGAGCGAAATGATGCTGGTGAGAGGGTTGCCAATCTCGTGGCCGATTTTATGGATCAGCACCGAGAGGAACTCTCGATCGCCAACGAGCTCCGGAGAGAATTTCGCTTTTGCGGCTCTGGTGGTAGGTTCGGGCAAGATACTTTCCTTCTAATCTTTGCGACCTCCCGCCGGTCTCTGTGTCTGTCTGACGGGATGGTCACTACGTGAAAAACGACGTTACGATACGGTATTCTAACATACCGCACTTATGGCATGGCTCTAAAGCCTTTCTCTCGCTACATTTCTCCGCTCTGGGGAGGGTTGCTCCTGCTACTGGTCAGCGTCCTCTATCTCACTCCCTCGCTCGGCTGGCGGGTCGACGACGTGCAGATGGTGCTGTTTCCTTTCGTTTTACTTGCCTTCTGGCGACTGCCTCGGTCGACTCGCTTCCGGCTACCGGTGCCCCTAGTCGTGCTGGCGGTGGCCCTCTGGTTGACCTCTGCTGCCTATGTCGAAGGAATTTTTGCCGGCAGTTTACCCGAGACGGGAGCTTATGTGGCGCGCTTCGAGAAGGATCCCCGGGGCATGGCAGGCCGAGACCTTCTCCGACGCTACAACCAGATTGCGCGAACCTATGAGCTTCCGCGGGCGATGCAGCTCGAGCATGTGGTCAGTGCTGCAGATATTCAGACCTTTCTCGATGAGCACCGTCTGACCCCCTTCGTTATCTTTGGTCGTGCCGACTGGTTTGATATGGAATTTTCCGGGAATATCGCGCGGTACCTCGGACCACTCTTGCCCGCAATCGGCGAACCTGCTGCGGAAGCTGCGCTACGGGAAGCGAGGCAGATGGGGCTCTTCCATGGAGAGAACGTCATCCTGATTCAGCCGTCAGGATTCGCGTGGCCGCTGGCCGTGACGTATCAGCCGGAGAAGATGGTCGTTCCGGGCGAGCCGGCGGAGCTTACCCGCCACTGGGCCGCGTGGCTGGGCCAAGGATTGGTCGGTCAACCAAAGCTCGTGGAGCACCTCGGGATTACTGAGGCACGCGCAGCGTTTATCGCGACCAGGAACGACGGATTTGCCGAGGCTGCGCAAATAGCCGGCGCGTGGAAGACCAATTCGCCGTTGGGGCTCGCGGAATATTTTGTCGGTACCCTCGAGCTGCTCGATGCCGCAACGAGCGACCATTTCTCGGACACCCTACGTAATAGCGTGCTTGCGCGCTACAGAACGGCGGCAGGGTATGTGGAACAGGAAAGTAGCCCCGAGACCTACGCTGCAATCTTCAACAACGCCGCCGTCGCCCTACTCTTTACGGCCGACGAAACGAAAGATCTGGAACAGGTACGACGTTGGCTTGATACAGCCCTCGACACCAAGGTTCGAGGAGACATCCCTCTCGGCGTGAAGGCAGCGCTGTTCAATATGGACTCACTAGCGCGAAACGGTCTGCTCCCGTCTCGCTAGCAGATTGCTGGGAAAGTTGTTCAGCAATCTGGCCTGTCGAAAAACTATCGTTTTTAGGGATTCCCAATCGAAGAGTGTCCTGGCGCAGCACGTTAGGTGTGCCGCCGTTTTCTCGAATAAATTCACGGCAGATTACTCGCGAAACTTTTTCGACGGATCGGCGAAAAGGTATCAGCGGGCGGGATCTGTTCAAGACAGAGTGAAAACCTAGTAGAAAATTGCAGCTATTTTTCTCTGTGGTATAGTGCGCTCCGCAATAGGGTCTCAACAACCACCCGCCGGCAGTAATGGAGTATTGCGGGTATGCGTATCGCTTGCCTCGATAGCACGGCGTCCGAGCGCCTCGTGCTGCAACAATTGCTTGAAGAGAGCTTGGCCGAATGTCGAACTTCGGTCGGACATCTCCTGCTACTCGAAGCCTATCCGGCGAGTAAAGAAGAGCTGTTCGTCAACGCGCCGCCGGACGGAATCGCTCTCGGTCCGTCGCTTGGCATCGAGCAGGCTTTGCACCACTGCCGAGAGTTGCAAAAGGCCTTTCCCGAAGCGAAGCTGTTAGTCTTTCTCCCCAGCGCCGACTACACGCTTCGAACACTTCGACGGTTCGAGCGCTTCGACGCCACAGTATTCACGACAGAAGAGCCGCCGGTGCGGATTGTTCACACGCTCTGTTCCATTGCTTCAGAACGAGCAGAGCGAGGCAAGGGCAAACTGGTGACGGTGCACGGCGTCAAAGGCGGCGTCGGAGCGACCAGCATCGTCTCAGGGCTCGCACACAGCGCTGAAGTGTTCGGCGAGCGGGCTGTCGTCATCGACCTCTCCGCCAGGGGCGTCTTCTCCTTCTACATGGGGGCAGCGCGCCTGCACTCGCCCGATTATGCCTCGTTACTCGTGGAGGGAGAGGCGCCGGAGCGACGCTTCGTCGAGCGCTGCCTCACGACGGCTCCAAACGGAATCACGGTACTGCTCCCTCCAGCCGGCGGCACCGAAGTGCGAGAGCTATGGCTGCGCGACGTGAGCCGGTTTGAAGCGACGCTTGCGCTCGTCGACTTGCTGAAGGCGAGCTTCGATCTCGTACTGGTCGATATGGCAAATGCGGAAGGCGTGCTGCCTTTCGCGCTGGCCTGCCGTGCGGATAGTCGATTGCTGGTAAGTTCCAACGATCCGGCCTCGGTCCATCTCCTGGGTCTCGAGCTTGCGTCCTTGGCGGAAGCACCCGGCGACGGTCCGCTCTATGTGGTGGTCAATCGGTTGCTCGAGCGCGGACTGACAGAGGAGGATGTCCTCGATTTCATTTTCTGTCAGAAGCGATTCGAGTCCCACATGGCGCGTCCAGGGGCAATCCCTTTCGATGTGCGCGGACGAAACTGGATTGGAAGTCGCAACAGCTTCTACACCGAAAGCTCACCGCAGACGCAAAGCGCACTCGAGCATTGCTATCGCGTACTGACTCGACCGAACGACTACCAGGAAGAGCGGGTCGAACGCTCCCTTCTCGAGCAATTGTTCCCTATGCGGGCGTTGCGCGCCTCTTCTGCCAATAGGAAGAAGCCTGCCCCGCTCCGAGCCTTGCCCTCTCCAGCTTCTGAACATTCAAAACCCTTGCTCCGACCGGCCCCCGAACCAAGTGACGGCGAAGAGCTACAAGGGAATCCGGAGCACACGCTCCATGAGGATTTTTATCAACCTCCTGCAATACGAATCGGTCAATAGGAGTAGTACAGATGGCACGATGCATTCGCTTATGTAGCAAGGATGAACGGGGAAGCCTCGCACTGGAACATGTGTTGTTTATCGGAGCAGTGGTTGCAATCTCGGCCGGACTGTTCGTCTTCTACGGCAACCTTTCCGACTACTTCAGCAATGTCGGGTTCTCAGCTCCGCCAACCGGTGTAGGCGCTCAATCCGCAGGATAGCGCAATGAACATTCGAACGTCTTCGAGAGGACGGCCGCGTCGGCTCGGGCGTCGGCTGTTGCCAACTCCCCTTACGCTAGGGGGGCTCGTAGGAGCCGTCGGGATCTGCTTTGGCGTCGCGATGGGCCCCGCGGAGGAGTCCACGGCGGTTGCTTCGCCCGGCGAGGGAGCACTGCAAACCGTCCAGATCCCGGTGCCGGTGCGTGCAGTCGCCCGCGGTGAGCGGTTGGGGCAGGTTGAGTTCACGACCGTCGAATGGCCGAAGCGCTCACTTACCGAAAGCTATATCCAGGAAGTGCAATCGATGCGCGAGGCCGTGGCGCTGTCTCAGCTTCCCCCGTACCTGCCCATACCTTCCGTTGCGGTGGCAGCAGAGGGAACAGAGGCGAACGCAGTGGTCAACGGCATTCCACTGGGTATGCGCGCGATAACCGTGCGTGTCGACGCAGAGGCTGCCGTAGAAGGATGGGCTCGGTCGGGGAATAACGTCGACGTCATTCTGCTCCGCCAAGGCAGCGATACGACAACCGGCATCGATGCCACGGTGATCGCCGAGAACGTTCGGATTCTCTCTGCCGGGCGTTCTACCGAGCCGCTCGCCGGGCAGACCTCGGCTCCGCAAGCCCCGGCGACAGTGACGTTGTTGGTGACCCAGGAAGACGCGCTGAAGGTGAAGACTGCACAAACTGTCGGCAAGCTCACGTTTTCGCTGCGCGCTTCGGGAGACGAAGACCCAACCCTCGCCGTGAGCGTCAACCAGCGCGACCTGTTGGGCGCTCCTCGTAACGCGCTGCCTCGCCGGGAGGTCTACCGTGGTCGTGCGGTCGGGCCGGACGGGAAAACCTATCTGCTGGGTGACGATGCTCGCTGGGTTCGTACCCTCGGCGAGCAGGCTTCCGGTGGGCCGGTGCCGCAAGGAGAATCTGATGCTGACGAGCGATGATATTCGACAGCGATACTTCGGCGGCAAACGAGCCGACGTCGCACCGATGGCTCGTCGAGTCGGTGCCCGCGGTGTGGCGCTGACGCCATCTGCGAAGTTCGTCGCGAACGAGGCGAAGCGACGGCTTGGCGAAGAGTCCGCGCGATGGGAGAACGCGCGGCTGACCGAGGACGAACTGTCGCGAGTTGTGGCGGAGGTCGCTCAGCAGCACGGAGAGCAACTTTCCGAGCAGGAGCAGACGGCGGTCGTTGCCTGTCTGAGTTCTTCCTTGACCCACTACGACATTCTGACGCCCCTGCTCGAAGCTCCGGACGTGAATGATATCATTGTCCGAGCCTTCGATGATATCAGCATTCAAATCGGTCGACGTAATATCCAAACGGATCTCCGCTTCACCGATGAAGAGTCCTACCTCTCCTTCATCGAACAATTGCTAAAGCGTGCCGGAAAAGCATGTACCCTGGCGACCCCGGTGGTTGATGCCTCGCTGGATGCAGACGTGAGGATCTGTGTAACGCATCAGTCATTTTCTCCCCCCGGCTCGGGGCCGATGCTGACGCTTCGCATCGCTCGACACCGACAGGTAGGCATTGACGGGCTGGTGCTCGACGAGTTGGCGCCCCCTGAAGTGCTTCACTACCTGTCGGCGATCGTGCAGGCAGGAGAAGCGACACTGCTGATCGGCGGCGAAGTCGGCACCGGGAAGACCACCCTTGTTCGAGCGCTCGCAAAGGAGATCGCGCCGGATGAGGCAGTGCTGATCATCGAGGATACCCACGAAATTGTCCTTCAACGCCCCTTTACGCGGACACTTCTCACGCGAGAGGCTAACACCGAAGGAAGCGGAAAAATCAGTCCTGCTCGGGCTGTGCGCACCGGCATGCGTATGGCGATGAATCGCATTATCCTTGGAGAGATGCGCGATGCCGAGACTGCCGAGGCATTTGTTGACGTATGTGCGTCCGGCCACCCCGGCATGTCCACTATTCACGCACGAAGCGCTCGCGATGCGGTCACTCGACTGGAGCTGTTTCTCTCTAGAGCCCAACCGGGCGTGGAGATCGAGACCGTGCGGCGGCAAATAGCCGAAGCGATTTCCGTTGTCGTCTATCTTGGCCTCGACCCGATACAGAAGAAACGGAGAATCATGCAGGTGCTCGAGGTAGGCGCTGCTTCCGACGGAGCGGTTCAGCTTTCGAGCATCTTTTCCTTTTCCGCGGTCGGCGGCGCGCCGGGTTGGGTGCGAGACTCCGGAGTGACTCTGTATCGTGAGCAGCTTGAACGTCACGCGTGCGAACTACCGCGGGTCGGAAGCCGACTCTCGGTCGGAACGTCATCTGCTCAATCACTGGGAGGATGGTAATGCAATCGGAGAGGCTGGCAGCACGACGTCGCACCGCGGCGCTGCTCGGGAGCAACGACCGTTCACGTCAGCGCTCGAAGTCGGGCGATGAGGGCGTGCCCGTGATGCCGGACGCGGAGGGAATGCTGGCCCGGCTGATTGTGCAATCGGGAGCAGACATTTCGGCTCGCGTCGTGCTGCGGCGGGCTCTACTACTGTCGATCATTGCAGCGGCGCTGTGCCTGCCCGTGCACATTGCGCTGAGTGGGGCAGTCGGAGTTGCTGCCGGAGCCCTTCCATTTATGCGTCTGCTTCGTCGACGCCGAGAGCGCGCCGCCCTCTTTTCGCGCGATTACCCATCGGTGCTTCTCGCAGCCTCATCCAGCATCAAAGCCGGATTGACCGTGCATGGGGCGCTCGAACGCTCGGTGCGCTTGCTCTCGAAGCAGAGCCCGGCTCGGGTCGAGGTAGAGCAGCTCATGAAACGTCTGGAAGAGGGAGCAAGCCGCGATGTCGCGGTAGCCGGCTTCGGACGAACCGTGCAGCAACCCGACCTTCCTCTTTTTCGCAGCGCGCTGTCGCTGGTGCTCGAGAACGGAGGCAGATTTGCGCCGACGCTCGAGCGACTCGCGCGGGTGTGCCAGGACCGCGAGAGCCTTGCCCGGAGCGCACGAGTGCGGACGAGCGGAATGCGAATGACCGCCAACATTCTGCTGGGAGTCACGCCGCTGATTCTGCTGATGGTGGCCGTTCGAACAGAGGAGAATTGGGACATACTGCTGCACCATCCGGTTGCACGCACGATGGGACTGGTCGGAGCAGGAATCATCTTGGTTAGTTACTGCACCTTGCGACGTATGAGTTGCTTTGAGGCATGAGCGTGGTTCGCCAAATGACTTGGATGCAGGCGCTACACACTTCCCGCCTCGAGCGTCGAGTCGCTCACGAGCGGCTTCGCGCGCTTTCCGCTCAGGAGGGCGCGCTACGTACAACGGATGACGAGCAACAGCTACTTGACTCGGTGACCTTGCAGGGGTTGAAGGACCGTTGGGGCAAGGCGGGATTTTTGTCGCTCGCGTCGCGAACACGCGCCAAGCAAGGGCTGCTAGCGCTCACGGTTGTGACGGTGTCGAGCCTGGCGTGGGCGGGATCCGCATGGGGAGGCGCTGGAACGGTCGGTGGCGCCGTGGTGGGGCTCTACGCCGCAGCTCTTGCCGGTGTCCTGTGGCTGCGACTCCGTGCGCACCGCCAGCACCGAGCGATTCTAGCAGAACTGCCATTGCTGCTGGAGTCGATTATCCTGCTTGTAGAAGCGGGGATGGGTATTCTGCCTGCGCTCGAGCAAGTCATTCGCACGACAGAGGGTGACGAATCCACCGGCTTCGTTACGACGGTGCTTCGGTTGGTATACCGCTTCTCTGCTCATGGCATGCCGTTCGCGGATGCTCTCGTCACAGTTGCGGACGCGATTGACGAGCCCGCAATGCGCCACGTCCTGCTTCATCTCGAGGTTAGCATGACTGAAGGAGGAACGCTGGTGCCTTCCCTGCGAAGCCTCGCCGACCATGCCCACTCCGAGTGGAAGCTCTCGGTTGAAGCCGAGGTGCATCGTCTGGAGCAATTGGTGGTATTCCCCGTCTTCGCGTCCGTTATCGGGCTGATGGTGCTCACCGCGGCGGTGCCCCTTGTGCCGGTGCTCGATTTCATGCAGTCCCTCGAGCAGTCGAAACAAGCTGCCTCGGTCGCGCCGGTGGAGGTAAGGCGATGATTGACCTTTTACGAATGCAGTGGGCGCGGCTCAAGCCTGCCCGCACGATTGATGATGCTCTCCTCCAGGTACTACCACGTTCAAAGGTGCTCCGTGCGCAAGAGTCCTTGCCGTCCGAAGGGGATCTGCTGACGCATGTCGCAGAATGTGAGGGATTCGATACACGAGCTCTGGTCCGCGAGGTTGCGAGGCGTTTTGGCATCGGGTCTGTCCACGAATGTCATACACCGACCTCAGGCGTCATTCGAGCCTGTGGTCATAGTGTGGAGGTGCTTCGGCAGTCGTATGCACTTCCGCAAGCCACTGACGGACGTAAGCCCGGCTACGCACTCGTCATCGCGGACCCGGAATACATTGATCTTCAGACGTATCGACGGCGAGGAGTGGCGGTTCGCCTTGCGACACGGGAAGCGATCGATGCCGCATGGCGGACGTTTGATGAGCTTGCGCAGCGAACTCGAGCAGCGCGACTTTCACATAAGCACTGTCCGGAGGGTGCTCCCAACCATACGGAGAGCGGAGCCAACTGCCATGCCGAGGCTGATTCTTCAGGCGTCGGGAGGTATGAGCGCCGAACAGAATCCGTTTCAGGAGTCGCCCTGGTAACTTTGCGAAGGCTTGTGGCCGACGCCGAGGCACTTGGGGCAACGGAGATTTTCATTGGCCATCCGGAGCCAGGGAACTACGAATTCACTGCCGGTGGAAATGTCTATAGCGGTCGGCTGAACCGGCTACTCTTCGCGTCATTACTGCAACAATTTGGCGACGCTTCCTCGATAGAGCTAGCGGGACGCTTCGATGACGAGCGCTTCTACGTCGCTCGAACGCGCAATTTCTCCCGTGAAGTGCTCTTCCTAAGTTGGCATCGGACAGTGCCCTCAACGCCACCAGCATCGTTGCTACCGCAAGCATCCGGTATCGTGACAAAGCCGATTCAGGCCGATTTCGAGCTCTGGTCGGAAGGCGAGCGAACCGACGTGGAAGGAGCTGGCGGGGAATCTTCGGGAGACGGAGGAGCCGTCATGCTCCTTGATGACGATGTCATCTTTGCGGAGATTCTCGGCGGGGTGCTCCAACGTAAAG
>JAGRAW010000094.1 GCA_020434415.1 Bdellovibrionales bacterium | reverse complement strand
GGAGTCGGAGTTCCATTCCTTGGTCGGGCTCAGCGGGTCATGCTTCGCGGTCCGTCGCGAGCTGTGCAAGAATTTGGCTACCGATATTCCAAGCGACTTCGCGTTACTGCTGGAGGCGCAGCGTCAAGGGTATCGCGGTGTGCATGCGCCGGATGTGATTGCATCGTACCGGGCGGTGCGAACCGAGGGCGAGGAATTCAACCGTAAGGTCCGAACCGTGCTTCGTGGCTTGACGACGCTATTTGCCCGGCCTGAGGTGATGGACCCTGCAAGATACGGCGTCTTTGCCTGGCAGGTGCTCAGTCACAAGTTGCTCCGTTGGTTGGTGCCGTGGTTACTGCTACTCGCCGGGATTTGTACTTTCATCCCCGCCTTCGATTCCATGTTCTATCGCGGTCTGCTCCTGCTCGAGCTGGGCTTTCTAGCGCTCGCTTTCCTCGGGGGTGTTTCGCAAGACTGCCGCCAACGCCGGTTCTTTCGCATTCCGCTATTCTTCGTGGTCGTTAACGCAGCGATAGCCGTGGCCTGGGTGCGATACTGGGCAGGAAAACGTCAGGTGTTTTGGGACCCATCCCAAAAGGCGAAGTCAGAATAGACTTTGTACCCCGTCTCTGTAGTTTGGGGGCCGCCCTCTATTCGACAAGGCCGTAGCGAATTGCCATCTGCACCAATTCCGCGTTGCTCGTGATGCCGAGCTTTTTCATGATGTTCGAACGGTGACTGTCGATGGTGCGTGGCGAAATATGCAGCCTTTTCG
Organism: Bdellovibrionales bacterium; assembly: GCA_020434415.1. Classification (GTDB taxonomy): domain Bacteria; phylum Bdellovibrionota_C; class UBA2361; order SZUA-149; family SZUA-149; genus JAGRAW01. The sequence continues at coordinate 10,879 of JAGRAW010000094.1, read as the reverse complement.
CCACTTCGCGGTTGGGCTGACCCTCGCTGAGCAGCTTCATCACCTCTCGCTCTCGGGAGGTAAGTTGTGAAAGCGGTGAAGCACACTCCTGCTCGCTCGGGTCACGACCGACGACACCGCTTGCTACCGCCGGGCTGACATAGGTTTGACCCTTGAGCAACGAACGAATAGCGAACTGCAGCTCGTCGCTGTCCGAGCTTTTGGGGACGTAGCCCTTTGCTCCGGCGCGGATTGCGTCTGATACCGAAATGTCATCCTCCCGGGCCGAGAGCACAAGGATACTCGGTTTGTCCTTCGACTTCTGAAGTCGAGCGATGGTCTCCACGCCGCCAAGGTTCGGCATCGTGAGGTCAATTATCAGGAGGTCCGGTTTGTGTTGATCAATCAGCGGCAGCACTTCGAAGCCGTCGCTTGCTTCGGCGACTACTTGCCAGCCCTCGATGCCGTTGAGTAGGGTGCGCAACCCTTCCCGCAGGACTACATGGTCGTCGGCGATAATTATCTTAGCCATAGTTGAGGTCGCGAATGGTTGCATCACATCCTCTACTATCGGCGGCGAACGAGCTTCCCTACACCCCAAAATCCTCCTCAGCACGAAGTTGGTTCATTGTTTGCAACTCTCGGTGCTGAGCAGCGCCGAGAATATGCTCGGCTTTGAACTAGGAAATGGGAATAGCTCATGTCTTCGCGCTTGCAAGGGTGTCAAATTTTCCAAGGAAACCGACAGGTTGGTGCGGTCGTGGGGCAGCGTCGGTATGACGGGCTACCCGCAGGAGGCGACGGGAAAGCTCCGGCAGGACGCCAAAGTCCTGACGTCAGATGGGCTCAGATAGACGAGGCGTTGACACTGTCGCAAGGAGCCGGAGGCAGGGAAGGAGAACAAATATGACTGCTCAATTCGATTTTCAGTCACTCATCGATATCGGTTTTGTGCTCCTGGTTACCGTGGCGTGCCTACGTAGTTTCAGTCGTGACGGCTCCGGAAGCGATGCGCGTCGTGAGACATGGCGAGCGGAACTCAAGGAACTCGAGGGTTCGCTGCGGAACCTGATACAGGAAGCAGGTGCTGCGAGCAGAAATCTCGACCGGAGTCTGCTGCAACGAAAGCGCGAGCTCGAAGGGCTACTCAGTCGCGTCGAGTCGCAACTGGAAGCCGGTGATACAACCATTCCACGTATCACCAAGCGGCAATCACAGCGTGGAGCAGCGCGTGAGGATGAGCTTCCGAACGAAAGCTGGGCCGCTTCTCAGAAGAGCGAGCCCGTCGCGGTAGCTTATACGGCGAGCGGAGGTGCCAAGACAGCAACGACGGTCGAAGCTGCGCCACTGGAGCAACTTGCCCAAAAAGCTGATGACACCCTTTCTCTGTCGCAGCAGGTCACGCGCGAAGTGCTTCGTCAACAAGCTGACGCGATAAAAAAGCGCTCTGCCGGTGGTCTTGAACACGCTATCCCGCAGGATCCGCAGGGTCCTGCCGAGGGTGAGTTCGATGTCTTCGAGACTGATACCTTCAAGAAGACCAGCATCATGGATCCGGTCACCTACCGCATTGCTCGTCGTCTGCTGAAGGCGGGTAAAGAGCTGCATGTGGTGGCTCGAAAAGTAGAGCTTCCGGTTTCCGAGATCCGTCTGCTCGATCGACTGCTGCGAGAGGAAGATAAGCGACGTAAGCCGCAGTCTGAGCCTGCGACAGTTGCGACGGCGAACCCGATTTTGGAACCCCAACCGTTGGCTGCCAGTATCGAACAGCTGCCGGTTGCCAAGAAACTGCCGGGAGAAGGCACATTTTCTTCCGGTCGCCCGGCGCCATTTGCTCCGGTAAGCACCACGCCGCTTGCCACTCGACTGGAACAAGTGGATGACGTCGGCGCCTTTGAACGAAGTCCGATTCCACGAGCCGAGCGTTCGCGGGATCTAGATGCAGACATCGAGCGAGAAATCGCCCTGCTCTAGGAGAGAAGCTAGATGGATAGAGGAATTTACGCCGCAGGTTCCGGAGGGTTGCTCGAGTCTCGCCGTTTGCAGGTGACTGCGAACAACATGGCGAACGTGAGCACCGTAGGCTTCAAGGCACAGCGCCTGGTTGCGCGGGAGCAGGAGTTTGGCGACACGCTTGCCGCGACGCTCACCGACACGCCCTCTCGGGTAACGGGCGACCATGAACGCATTCCCGGAGTGACCGATGTGCAGACGATTACCGATTTTACCCCGGGCCCGGTGAGCAACACCGGAAACCCCTTGAACGTAGCGCTGCGGGATCCGGACACGTTTTTTGTGGTCAATACTCCGGAAGGCGAGCTGTATACGCGGGCAGGAAACTTTACCCTCGACAGCCAAGGAATACTGACTACTCCGGACGGCTATCCTGTGCTGGGCGAAGGCGGTCCGATAACGATCAATCAGGGAAGTCCACGAATCAGCAGTAGCGGCGCCGTTACTTCCGACGGCACGCTTGTCGGTCGACTGCGCACAGTTCGAGTCGAAGATCTGACGCAGCTCGAGCGAAAGGATGGTGCGCGCTTTGCACTTCCTGGTGGCGGTGAGGCGCTGCCGGTTCGGGCAGATGTCATCCCCGAATCAGTCGAAATGCCGAACGTGAACGTGGTCGAATCGATGGTCGACATGATGGGAGCTCAACGCTCTTTCGAGGCCTACACCAAAACGGTGCAGACCATTGATGAACTCAACAGCGCGGCGCTTCGCACCGCGCGCATCACCGGGTAACGAGGAGACTAGCTCATGATACGTTCATTATTTACCGCTGCGACCGGCATGATTGCGCAGCAAATGAATCTTGACGTCATTGCGAACAACCTCGCGAACGTCAACACGGTCGGCTTCAAGAAGTCGAAGGCCGATTTTCAAGACTTGATGTACCAGATTATCGAGGAGCCCGGGACTGCCGCGAATCAGCAAGGTACCAGCCCGACCGGTATTCAAGTCGGTCTTGGCGTGCGCCCTGCGGCAGTAGGAAAAATTCACTCGCAAGGAGACTTCGAGTCGAGCGGAAACCCCTTCGATATCGCAATCGAGGGTGACGGCTTTTTCCAGATTACCCTCCCGAACGGTGATCTCGCCTATACGCGCGCCGGTGCTTTCAAGATCGACGAGAACGGCATCATGGTGTCTTCGGATGGCTTCCAACTTACGCCTGCCGTGACGATTCCCGCCGACGCCATTGGCGTGACGGTTGCGACCGACGGAACCGTGTCGGTGCGACAGCCGGGGAGTACTGCGCAAGCCCAGGTTGGGCAGATTCAGCTCGCCCGCTTTCAGAATCCGGCAGGCCTCAGGGCCGTAGGTCGAAACTTGCTGGAAGAAACTGAGGCCTCCGGCGCGGCAACCCTCGGCACCGCCGGGGAGAATGGCCTCGGAACCCTGGCGCAGGGATTTTTGGAAAGCTCGAACGTCAGCGTGGTTGAAGAGATTGTTTCGATGGTGACCGGTCAGCGGGCGTACGAAGCGAACTCCAAAGTGATTCAAACAGCGGATCAGATTCTGACCGCAGCAATTAACGTGAAGCGATAATGAGAAGCGTACGAGATAACCGCCTTCCGAAAACGCTGCTACGATTCGCCATTGCGGCGCTGTTGGCCTGTGCTGCATACGGCGAGGTGCATGCCGATCCGACAGACGTGCGCCCGCGGGTATTCGTTCGACCCCAAAGCACGATTGCCGGCGAACGGATGCTGCTCGGTGAACTGGCAACGATTCAGAGCGACCACGACGAGCTCCAGCAGCTCGTCGCCGATCTGAAGGCTGTCGATCTCGGCGAAGCGCCTCCACCGCGTTTGCAGGTCACCATTCCGGGTCAGAGTGTGCTCGACGCAATCCAAGAAGCCGGTATCCCGCTGGAAGCATTGGGCTACTCAATCCCTCAGACGGTACGCATCGAGCGAGCCGGACGAACGATTGAGAACGCCGAGGTGCTTGCGGAAGTGAAGCGTGTATTTCAAGAGGATGCAGCTCTCGATATTCAGGTCCGGGAAGTGAGCTGGACAAACGCGCAAACCATTCCCGTTGGTGAGACTGCGTTCGCCGTCAGCCGATTGGGAAAGCCCAACGGTGGAAAGGTGCCGCTTCGTATCACCGCTACCGTCGATGGGAAGCCCGCGGCACGCTTCCTCGCGACTGCAATTGCCGATGACTGGCGCGCAGTCCCCGTGCTCAGTCGATCGATTGATCGTGGCATGCTGATTTCTCCTGATGACGTCGAAATGGTGCGGCTCAATATGTTCAAGCAGCCGCCTGACACTGCGGACCGGTTGGAGTCGGTTGTCGGTCGACGAGCGAAGAATCGCATCGATGCGGGATCGGTGGTGCGAAAGAGCTTGATTGATATTCCACCGATGATCCCCCAGGGTTCGAAAGTAACCATGATTTTTCGCAGCGGCGGCCTCCGGGCGACGGCGAGTGGTATCGCGCTTGATGACGGCCACCGCGATGCGACCATTCGCGTCAAGAACGAATCTTCGCGACGAGTGGTCGAAGCGAAAGTGCTCAACCCGGATGAAGTCGAGGTAGGTGCAGAATGAGAATGCAGATGCGCAAAGAAGCAAGATTGCTGCGACGAACCGGGCCGTTCCTACCGCTGCTCCTGCTGTTTGCGGGGTGTGCCGGTCCGGCTCCGTATGTCAACCGCAACATAGTGCCGGCGGAGGAATTTAGCCGAGCTGTCAAAAGCGGTGACGCGGAGGCGTACTCGTTCCGCCGCGTTGCGCATCAGCCGGAACAAGCGCTTGTTCCGGAACCGCCCGTTTTGCCAGCAATGCCGGTCGCGGAGCAGGTGGACGGCGATCCGCGTTATTTGAGTCAAGGTCTGGAGTTGCGCCGCACGATTGCGGGGCCTCAACAACAGCTAATCCAAGACGGGGGAGCTGCTCGTGCACAGTTAGCACATGGTGCCGGGCAGTTCCCTCATCCCCCCAACGCCGCGTTGCCTCCTGCGCCGCCGCCCGGCAGTTCTGCTCCGTACTTGATGGGGCAGATGACAGCGAATCCCTCGCTGTGGCCGGACGAGGGGCAGGGGGCCTCCCTTTTTGCAGACCATCGCGCGATGCAGGCGATGGATATCGTCACCATCACCATCAATGAGAACACCAAGGGCAAGAAGAAGGCGGGGACGGATGCGTCGACCGAGTTCGATGTTCTCGCCGGTATCTCCAACTTCTTCGGGGTGGAGACGAAAGAGTGGGCAGCAAACAATACGGCACTTACCCCTGCGCAGCTCATTAACGCCAGCACCAGTACCGAGTTTGCAGGCGAAGGCGAAACGGAGCGGGAAGGAACACTCAGTGGTCGAATTTCTGCGGTCATCATGGAGGTGCTGCCGAACGGACTATTGCGTCTCGAGGGGAGCAAAATCATCTCGATTAATGACGAGGAAGAAGTACTGGTTATCAGCGGCTTAGTTCGTCTCCGCGACATCAATACGCGGAACGAGGTAGATTCGAGTCGCGTCGCGAACGTGCGAATTGACTTTTATGGTCGCGGCGTTCTGGGAGAGAAGCAGTCGCCGGGTTGGGGAGCACGCATTTTTCAAGCGGTATGGCCGTTTTAACGCTACCTCTCATTGGAAGCGGTCCCCACAGATGAAAGAAGCAGAGAGCGCATAATGAAACGGGTTTTCTGGATTACGCTACTGGTGCTCGGGACATCCGTCGTGGGCACTCCCACAGCGGTGAACGCAGCGCGCCTCAAGGACTTGGCCGATGTCGAAGGGGTGCGCGGCAACGAACTGGTCGGGTATGGCTTAGTTGTCGGTTTGGAAGGCACGGGCGATAAGCGTGGTTCCGCCTTCACGCCGCAGGCTACAGCAAACTTCCTTGAACGCATGGGAATCCGCGTCGACCCGAAGGAGCTTAGCCTCTCCAACACCGCTGCAGTCATTGTAACCGCCACATTGCCGCCATTCTCGCGGCCGGGCATGCAGCTTGACGTCACGCTTTCGTCGCTGGGTGACGCGAAGACACTGCAGGGCGGCATGCTGATCATGACTCCGCTCCGAGGTGCGGATGGTCAGACCTACGCGGTGGCTCAAGGCGCGGTGTCGGTAGGCGGGTTTTCGGTCGAAGGTGGAGGCGATACAGCGCAGAAGAACCACCCGACGGTGGGTCGAGTACCGGAGGGAGCGACGGTCGAGCGCTCGATCCCGTTCGACATGTTCGCGAACGGGCAAATTCGGATCATGCTCCGTCAGCCGGATTTCACGACAGTGACGCGAGTCCAGGCCGCCATCAATCGATTCGTCGGTCAGGAGCGGGCGATGGCCGTTGACGCGGCGAGCGTGATACTGCCCCTGGATCCTGAACTCGGTGCATCTCCGGTGCACTTGGTAGCGCGGCTGCAAGAGCTGGAAGTTGAACCCGATATGCCGGCACGCGTGGTGGTGAACGAGCGCACGGGGACCATTATCATCGGTGAGAACGTTCGAGTCTCTACCGTGGCGCTTGCCCACGGGAACTTGAACATTACCATTCGCAGCGAAACTCAGGTGTCTCAGCCTCAAGCGCTCGCAGAAGGCGAGACCGCTGTTGTGGAAAATACTGATATCGAAGTCGCCGAGGAAGGTGGACAGCTTCGGGTGGTGGAAGAAACGGTGAGTCTGGGGCAGGTGGTCAATGGGCTCAATAGTCTCGGCGCAACTCCGAGGGATTTGATCGCGATTTTTCAGGCACTGAAACAAGCAGGAGCTCTTCAGGCGGAATTGGTAATTATGTAGGCCACGCCCTGAGAGCGTCCGAATGTTGACGAAACACATCGGTTAATCGTCGAAAGGTTGAACAGCGGTGGATAAACTTCAAGCACTCAGCGGAAACAATGTCCTAGGCCAGATTGAGCTGGAGAAAGCGGACAGCCACCTTAGCCGTGCAAAATCCCTTGCATCTAAGGATGTTAAGTCGCAGGAGGACGTTGAAAAGGCGGCAGGAGGCTTTGAGGCACTGTTATTGCATCAAATGTTGAAGGCGATGTGGTCTACGGTTCAAAGCACCGGCTTTTTGGGAGATGACAGTAACCAAGCGCAGATCTACCGCGACATGCTGAATCAAGCGATTGCCGATTCGGTTGCGGAAGGTCGAGGAGTCGGGGTGAAGGATTTTCTCAGAAAAGAGCTATCGAAGACCATCGAGCCGTCATCCTAACTGTGAGCTAAGCGGCTAGGATTGCTGAGTAGAAGGCCTGGGTAAGTCGGGGGGAAACAGCTTTTCGGTTAAAGAATGCAAACGTTCGAGTCGACACTACGAACGATATCTTTGGCCAAGGAGAGACTTACTTTCCAGGAATGTTGGAAGAAGCGGGCCCATCAACGGAGGGACGACCTTAAATGGAAATTAAGAAGCTCTTTGAGCGTAATGACGTGGAATCCACCTCGGGTTCTGCACAGCAGGCAGCGAAGAAGCGAGGTGTCGCTGCTTTTCAAGACCAACAAGCTCAAGCAGACGCAGCTCGTCGGGCCGGTGAAGATTCGGTCACGATTTCTCCGCTGTCACGTCAGCTGGCTCAGCTTTCACAGATACTTTCGGAAGACGAGGCACAGCAGGCCGATCGAGTCGCAGAACTCAAGCGACAGGTCGAAGAAGGGACCTACTCGGTCAGCCGAGACGATGTGGCCCGTTCGGTGGTGTCGTTCGCTGCTGATACGGCGCAGTAACTCGGTAGCGGTCGGTTTCCGGCCGTTCGATCTTTCGTCTGAAGGTTCGTGCTGCCGGCGAGGAACTCTTTCCACGAGTTCCTCGTTGTGCGGCAGTGTTCGTTTTTAGAAGTTGTCCCCAAATTTACAGAGAGGGGTGGCAACTTCCATCCCGAGCCCGATTTATCGGGCCCAGGGGACTATGAGCGTTCTAACGAGGTTACTATGGCCGACTATCGAAAACTGCTAAGGCTATTGCAGAAAGAGCTTAGCTACCAGGATGCTCTGTTGTCATTGCTTGTGAAGGAGCGAACGGCCATCGTGAAGCTCAACCAGGAAGAGATCGACAAGCTTGGCGCGGAGAAGGAAAAGTTGCTGGTGCAGTCAATCGAAGTCGAGCAGCAGCGTCAGACGGTGCTGAAAGGTCTCCAAGACGAAGACCTAGCCGAAAAAAAGAAGTTTACGGAGATCGTCGCAACATGTTCGGAGCCTGCGCTGCGTCAGGAGTTGAACATGATTGGCAAGTCCCTGAAATCAACCGTCGAATCGGTGAAGAAGTTGAATGACGAGAACGGCTTGCTGATTAAGCAGTGTCTCGGTCTAATCGCTTCAACCGTCTCAATCCTGAGCGCCCAGCCGGAGAGCGATCTGCCTACCTACGGTGCCAGCGGAAAGCTCAAAAGCGATCAGGAAGACCCAGCGTTCAGCAGTCGAGCCAGTCGGGGCATCAGCCGCTCGGCATAGCTGCAACGAGGCTATTTCTTCCCCTCACCAGGCAAAATCGACCGCCCTCTACGGGAGCAGCTTCCTGCTGCGGTGAGCTCCTTGACTAGCTCTCTATAATCATTAAAGTTTTTTCTGGCTGCCGCCCGTACTAGAGCGCACGGTTCTTGCCAGTAGTCGTCTTGGGACTACTACGAGCTGGAAGCACTTCATGACGACCATCGGCGGACTTCTCGACACAGCCAAGCGGGCACTGAACACTCAGACGCAGGCGATCCGAGTTGTCGGTGACAACATCGCGAACGTCAATACCCCCGGCTACAGTCGGCGACGCGGGGATATTGTCACGGAACCGGCAGCGGGAGCCGTCGGAGTCGAAGTCGGTCTTGGAGTGAACCTCGACCGCAGCGTTCGTATCGTCGACGAATTCCTCAACAAGGAGTTGGGGGTGCGAATCAGCGACAGGGCGTTTGCGGAGATCCGCGACGAGATACTGAAGCGAGCCGAGTCTTCGTTCGCGCTCGATGGAGCGACAGGTCGAGTCGGCTATCAGTTCAATGACTTTTTCGCCGCGCTCGAAGATCTTCAAACCAATCCTGCCGACATCCCGCTTCGGACCCAGGTCATCCAGAAGGGCAGTGACCTGGTAAACTCGATACGGCAGACCTATAACCAGCTTGCGTCGCTGCAGCGCGAAGCTGACCAGCGCACCGGCATCCTGATCGAGGATGTCAACCGCCTGACGCGTTCAATTGCGACGGTAAACTTCGAGATCACGAAAGCGGATACCTCCAATCAAGAGGCGCTGACGCTTCGCGACCAGCGCGATCAATTGATGCGGGATCTCAGCGAGCTGGTTTCGTTCAACTCGGTTGAGAATACTGACGGTACCATTTTAATCTACCTGCAAAACGGTTTCCCGCTCGTCAATGGTTCGAGCAACCGTGACCTCGCTTTCTCCGTAGATTCAACGCTTCCTCCGGGACTCGACGGCAATCCGATACGGCAGGTGACCTTCGAATTCAATCCAGGTCCCCCGCCCATCTATCAGGACCTCACCAACGTTATCGCTCAGGGGCAGGGCGAAATTGGCGGGCTGCTGGCACTTCGCGGTGTGCAAACCGCCGCGCCGGGAGCAACGACGTTCGATGCCGACGGTGAACTAGTCCGCTTGGCGACTCGTATCGAATATATGACGAGAGATCTACTTACACGGTTCAACACCGAGTACCTCGGTCTTGCCGATGTTGACGGTGTGCCGGCAACGCTCGAAGTGGCGGCTTATGACTTGGATGGAAATGCGCCGACGACAGTCGGGGATCAGGCTAGTATCTATGCCTTATTTTCCTTCGAAGGGCTGACCAATATCGCTCCGGCCGTCTACGATGCCGACTCCGACGGAGTGCCGGAGCTGACCGACCTCGACAACATTATTGCCAACGTGCCAAGTGTTTCCAGCTTCTCCCGAATCCTCACGTTTAACGTCTCGGATGAACGCGAGTTTGCAGCCGGTCGCGATGTGGACACCACAACCAACGGGGTGCAAGTCGCAACGGGTGATGCATCGAACGTAAATGGAGTGCTCAGCCTGCGACGTAACGCAGTCAACTATAACGATCTTGGCGCGTTGAGCGGGAATCAAGTGACCTATGCATCGACAACTATTGAGGACCTCTATGGCCTGACCGCTTCGAACGTCGGAGCGCTCTCCGCTCGTGCCGCCGATGATGTGACGATCTTCGGCGATCGGGAAGCGCAAGTGAGGGAGCTTCAGCAAAGTGTGTCCGGCGTCAACCTCGACGAGGAATTTGCGAAGCTAATCAACTTTCAGAGAGGATTTGAAGCCGCCGCTCGCATGATCCGAGTGGGTGACGATCTGTTTACGCAGATTCTCCAGCTGTTGGGCTAATCAAGATATAAGGCTCAGGATACATGGCATTCCGCGTTACCAATAATCTGACGACCGAGACCTTCATTACCCAGATTCTGAACAATCGCTTCAATCTGGCTGAGACCCAGGAAGAAATTTCGTCGGGCTACAAGGTGCTTGATGCCAGTGATGACCCGGGCCGTGCAGGTACGGTTGTCAATCTCATCAGCACCAGTCAGCGGATCGATCGCCATCTCCAGCGCATCACGTTCGCTACCAACTTTCTCGAAGCACAGGAGAATGCCGTTCAGTCCGCCAATAACACGATGATGCGATTGCAGGAGTTGGCCACTCAGGCCGCGAACGGAACGATCGCTGTTGACGTTCGCGCACAGATTGCCGATGAAGTGTTTCAACTTCGCGATAACTTGGCGGCGCTTGCGAACTCCCGGAACCAGGGGTTGTATGTCTTTGGCGGTCGAGATGATGGAGGCACTGCCCCGTTCTCCTTCGATCCGGCTTACTTCAACGAGCCTCCGACTGCCGGACTTCCGGAGAAGGGGCACTGGGTGTTCGACAATGCATCGATCGGAAAATCGCTGACTCGCGACGTCAATATCAGCGACACGGAGAGCATCCGGATTAATTCTCCGGCC
>JAGRAW010000093.1:7721-11664 GCA_020434415.1 Bdellovibrionales bacterium | reverse complement strand
ACGTGTCCTCACGCAGAAGGTCAGAGCATACGGGGGGGAGGCGAATCTCACCACGAAGGGACCGTGCAATCTCCAAGAGTTCGTTCACTCGGTGCCGGCAGGTGTGGCGCTGCAGAAGCTGTTCTCGACCGGAGCAAGCGAGCGAGTGAGCGAGAGTATGATCGTGAAGCACGGCAGCGATACGCTTCTGCATTTCCTGACCATCGCGTACCATCAGAAAGTCGTTGTCGGCACGAAAGAGGCGTTCGCTGTCGACCCACGTCGCCGAAATGAGCGGCAGCCCGCAGGCCAGCGCCTCAAACGGGCGAATTGTTGGAATGCCCGGGAGCTGTTGTACGTAGGGCCGACGAGGGATGTGGACAGTTAGACGGAATCGGCTAAATACTTCGGGCACGCGATAGTTCGGGATCCACCCTCCATAGGTGATCCCTGCTCGCTGTAGCGCATTCAGAGCCGATGCAGGGTAACGAACTCCATATGCGGTCGCTCGAAGGCCGAGTCGCCTAACCGGTTCCAGTAGAAACTCTTCGAGTTCCTCGGTGCGTTCGTTGTCGCCCCAGTTGCCAATCCACACAAGATCGCCTTGCACGGCCATGCGTTCGCGCGGATAGAACACGCTGGTATCGGCGGCTTCATGCCAGACGAAGACTCGCTTGGCCCAGCCCTGTGCACGATACTGCGCTGCAACCGCACGCCCAAAGCAGAGGACGCCATCGTAGGCAGACAAGTCATATCTGCTCATTTGTCGGGGAGCACTGACCGATCGATGATGTGTGTCGTGAAACAGCAACAGGTACCCGCCGCTCGTCTTTCGATGTGCACCGATGCGGCTTACGAGCTTCGGTTCATTCCACTCGTGGACCAGGACCAGGTCTGCCTTGCCGAGGACGCGGTCGAGGTGCAGTGAATCTGCGGTGTAGAACTCGCTTTGGAGGTCCGGATAGTACGTCCGAAACTCGTGCAGCGGTTCGAAGCCTTGGTCCTTGACGAGGTTCGATACACTCCATCCTCCTTTCGGCTCCAGTAGTCGAACGTGTGCTCCCCGTCGCAGCAGCTCCCTGGCGATGCCTCGAAGGAAGTGGGCGTTGCCGTGATTCCAGTCAGATACTATTGAATGGCAAAAGATAACTACGTTCATTTCCTCTACTCCCTCCCGCACCGCAATCTTCGTTGTCGTGTGCAAAGTGAAATTTTTTACCTCCATGCCGCCGACAGTTCATTGGAGCGCGCCTGTAAACGCTTCGGACGGCCACACAACGCGAAGTACTGCTGTTCGTAGCGCTCGCCCATCAGTGAACTGTTGAATTTGTTGGCTCGGCGTCGAGCATCGGCGGCGAGCCTCGCTCGAAGTAGAGGATTCTCGACAACCATTCTTGCCGCGCTCACCCAGGCTGCTTCAGTGGGCGGGACGAACAGGGCCGCGCCTTGCCAAAGTTCCCGAAACGACGGGATATCGCTAAGAATCAGCGCAGCGCCTGAGAGCGCGGCTTCAAGGACCGTCAAGCCGAACGGCTCATAAAGCGCCGGACTGAGGTAGATAGGGGCCTGCGCATACCATTGACGCAGCTCTTGGGGCGGGACGATTCCTAGCGTGCACACTGCTTGTGCCGACACTCTGGCGCCGGCAGGATTGTGCAGGGAGCCGGCAACGAGGCACGGCCACGGAAGGTGGGGAGCAATCTGGTCCAAGAGCTGAAGGTTCTTCGCCTCGTCCCAGAAGCGCCCGGCAGCAAGGAAAAACCGTCGCTTCTCTCCTTGGGAGAAAAGCTCAGTAGTAACGCCGTTCGGTATCGGCCCCAGGGTGCGGAATGAGCCGTACTCGGCATGTAAGCTATCGAGCATTGACTGAGAGGGAGCGGTCACGAGATCCGCGGACACCAAGCCGTGCTCGACTCGATCGCGATACGGCCACCATTCAGGCCCTGGAATGTCGCTCCGAACCGCCCGAAACCAGGAGTACACGCACGAGTGGCCGACGACGAGCGTCGGCGCTTCAAAAGGCAACGATGCCAACGAAAAGCTGTTCAGGTGGACAATGTCGGGATGAAACGAACGCTCCAGGTCGAGCAGTCGTTTTCCGGCCGCATCGATGTCGCGCCACGGGTCCTTCATCCATTCAAGCTTGTACGGTGCGCTGGAGATCGTAACGCGTGGACAGTCCGGCAGTAAGCACAGCTGCTGATTGGTCGGGCTCTTCGGGAATGCGACCAAATGGATGTGATGTCCGCGAGCACTAAGGGCTCGGCAGAGTTCCGCAGCATAATGCCAGACTCCGCCGATGACATCGGTAGTCATCAGTATGCGCAGCGTATCTTTCATAGGTGTACCTTCGCTCGACGCGTGGAGACTGCAGATACCCTGGGGCCGGCTGCGGTATGCTGCATGGAGGAGTGTTTCGTGATGCCCGCCTGATGGATTCGATCGAGGACCTCGTGTACCGCCAAAGCTTGGCCTACGGCAGGATCGAACGAGGAGGAGTGCTGGAGAGTTTGCAACCAATCCGACAACGCCTTTCCGCCCCAGGCATCGGCTCCTGCGCATATCAGCCGACGCTGGGTCCCGACGCAGTGCTCTGATTGAAAGTCGTAGAATGACCCGTGCACATTTCGAATGCGCACTGCCCCTTCGGTGCCGTAGAGGGAAGCATCGATGACCGCATCCTGACCTGCGGCAAGGTTCCATGAGCAGCTTAACTGCACAGTAACGCCGTCTTCCAGAGTGAAGTAGGCACTCGCGAAATCCTCCACGTCGTCGGGTGAACGACAGGGATTGCCGTGGCGGTAGGTTCGCGCGTGGAGCATCTCTACGGCAGGATAGTCCAACAACCATAGCAGCAGGTCGACGAGGTGGAGCCCCAGGTCGGTGACGCAGCCGCCACCTGACGACTGCTTCTTGTAGTACCAATCCTTATCGGGCCCATAAGCGTTATGGAACACAAGTTCGACAGCGAACACCGTTCCAAGTCGGCCTGAGCGCAGGAGGTCGGCCGCTTCCTGAACGGCGCGGACATGGCGGTAGCAGGTATCGACGGCGAGCAGTTTGTCGTACCTTTCAGCGACGCGAAGCACTTCTTCCACTTCCGGTGCGCTCCGACCCAGCGGTTTTTGGCAGAAAGTCGCAAAGCCATGTCGCAACGCTTGTATAGTCTGCTCCGCATGTAGCGCGCTTGGTGTCGCAATGACTAGCCCGTCCAGTTCGAGGTCGTAGATAGTCTCCGGCGTGCATAGGAGAGCGGAAGGAGCGAGCTCGATTGCTTCAGCGCAGCGTCGGGCATCGGTATCGGCTACGGCGACCACGTCGGCCTGTTCGCTCTCGACCGCAGCGCGCATTCGCTGTAACCCAATCCAGCCTAAGCCGAGAAAGCCGATCCTGGGCGTTCGATGGTGCTGCTGCATTAGGGACATACCACCGCTTTCAGGAATCCATCGGGTCGTTCGCTTAGCAAGTCGAGCGCTACGGAGAGTGCTTCGAGCGGCACTACATGCGTAAGAAGCGATTGAACCTCCAGCTCGCCGGCAACAGTCATCCGCACTGCTTCGGCGATACCGTCCAGATACGCCTCTGGTGCTCTCTCGTGCGCGTTGATGACGTCCAGTCCCTTCCAGTTCCACTGCTGCATATCAATGGTGCGGGGGCCGTCCTGGTGGTAGCCCGCGATGACGAGTCTCCCTCGCACTTTTGTCAGGGCTGTAGCGTGCTCGAGAGCTGAAGCTTTGCCGGTTGCTTCGATCACGCAGTCGAAGCCATGCGAACCGCTTGAGCTCTGCATCGCGGATGCGACGCCCTCCGCAGATAGAGGCAGTCCGACAGTCGCTCCATAGCGCTCGGCTATCTCACGTGAATACTTTCTGCGCGACAGCGCGACTACCGAAGCTCCGGCATTGGTGCAGAGCTGAACCAACAGAGCGCCGAGAAAGCCAATGCCGACAACGACGAGGGTCTG
>JAGRAW010000093.1:0-7690 GCA_020434415.1 Bdellovibrionales bacterium | reverse complement strand
AGATGTTAATCGCGCAGCCCACTGCTTCGCCGGGGAACAGACCTACGCTCGGGTGGTCCGGTAGGGGAACTACTTGATCGGCGCTTGCTATATCGAGAAGAGCGAAGGCTTGCTCTGAGAGATACGCCACCCGACGACCGAGCAACTGCCTACAAGTATCGCCGGTTGCAATTACTTCTCCCCATCCCTCATGGCCTGGGGCGCCTGCGGGTAAGGGATAGGTAAACCAAGGTTGGCCCTGCCATACCGCGTGATGGGAGCCGCAAACTCCGGAACCTTCGACAGCAATTAGCAGATCGTTCGTCCCCAACTCCGCGAGGGGGGTATCCACGATGGCAAGGGTGCGCGGCGCTACGATACAAGCAGCTCGCGTGGAACGAGCGTGCGAAGGCATAGTCTTTGTGGTTGTCCAGGAAGTGCTTGGTGCATTCATTACAAGGTGCTCACTGAGGTGGCGTCGCATCGAGGGGCGCACGAGATGACGCCGGCGCGACTCGCTCTTTCAAGAGCCAGCGTGCAAGGCGAGATACTCCATCTACGGGACGAATTTGGGGCGTCCATCCTGTTGCCCTGCTGAATCGGCTGATGTCCGACACGTAGTAACGCTGATCGCCGGGTCGCCAGTCGGCAAAGCGGAGACGCGCGGCATCCAACCCGATGCGCTTCAATATGCTGAACAGTTCCAGCAGGCTGACACTGGCCTGATACCCACCCCCGATGTTGAATGCTTGAGCGCGAAGTTGCTCGCTATGAGTGCGCGCGAGCAGCAAGGCAGCGACCAAGTCATCGACGAAAAGCACATCGCGCACTTGCTTTCCATCGCCGAAGATCGTGAGAGGTTGGCGCTGGGCGAGGCACAGTAGAAAATGAGCTACCCATCCCTGGTCTTCTGTGCCGAACTGATGCGGGCCGTAAATACAGCTCATCCGAAACACTACGGCGGGAAGTCCGAACGTGCGTGCATAATCGAGCACGTACTGGTCGGCAGCTCCTTTCGAGCAGCCATACGGACTGCAGAAGGTGAGGGGAGCGGTTTCGGAGATGGTTGTGCTGTGGGCGTCGGTGGGCATCCAGCGTGTGGGACGTTCTTCTAGCGCAAGGTGTTCGAGAGCACCGTACACCTTGTTCGTAGAGGTGAAGACCAAGGGAACGCGGCGCCCGGATCGGCGCATCGCCTCCAAGACATTCAACGTTCCGCGAGCGTTCACTTCGAAGTCCAGTTCAGGATAGCTGATGCTGGACGTTACTGCGACCTGGGCTGCAAGGTGGAATACCGACTCAGCGTGTCGCATTTCCTCGGTGAGGGAATCGATATCTCGCACATCTGCAAGTCGTAGTCGCACCTGAGAGCCAAATCGATGGCTAAGATGTCGGACATTCTGCTCAACACCCTCGCGCGTGAGGGTGTCGTAGAGGACTACTCTTTCGCCGGCTTCGAGCAGACGTTCAGCGAGATTGCTGCCGATGAAGCCGGCGCCTCCGGTAATAAGGCAGTGCCCGGTAGGCTTGCGGCGCTTTGTGCCGTTGGTCGCGCCGTCGTTGGTGGCAGGCTGCCGGCTACGGATGGGGTTTTGCGAGTTGTCGACGTTCATAGGGCTAGCCCTCGCCGATGCAGTTCTCTATGTGCGTCATCGAAGCGGTCATCAGCAGCTTGCGTAGACAACCATTCAGCCAAGTCGGCGATACCTGCGTCTAGCGGAACACGCGGATGGTAACCGAGTCCGCTCCTTGCCGCCGAGATATCCGCGAAGCAGTGTCGGATGTCGCCCACTCGATACTCTCCTGTGACTTCCGGGGCGATGTCGGAATGAAGGATCGCAGCAAGTTCTTCGGCAATCTCGCGGACCGTTACGCTTTGCCCGCTACCGATATTGAACACCGCTTGCGACTCTGAGCTTTCGATTGCCAAGAGGCAGGCTTTAGCTACGTCGTAGACGCTGACGAAATCACGGCGTTGATATCCGTCCTCGAAGATTCGTGGCGCACGACCGTTCAGCAGCCGTGAAGCGAAGATCGCAAGGACGCCGGTGTACGGATTGCTTAGTGCTTGACGCGGGCCGTAGACATTGAAGAAGCGAAGCGCGATCGTAGAAATGCCTGACGCTGCGCCGCTCAAGAGGCAGAGGCGCTCTTGGTCGTATTTTGAAAGCGCATAGACCGAGGAGAGCAGCGGCGTCTTCGATTCTGCGGTCGGTAGGGGCTGAAGCACTCGACCTTCAGCATCGTATACTTCCCACCGACTCTCTCGAAGTTGCTTCATCGAGCGCGCAGCATCGTGTAGCAGTTCGCCGCTTTGGGAGGCGTACAGTCCTTCGCCATAGATACTCATGCTGGAAGCGACCAACAGCTTCTCGACCGGTCGTCGTGCGAGTGCTTCGAGGAGGACTGCAGTGCCGACATTGTTGACTTCGGTGTAGCGCTGGATCTGATACATACTTTGTCCGACGCCGACAGCGGCAGCGAGGTGACAGACGATGTCCACTCCATGCAGGGCCCGCTCTACTGTTCGAGCGTCTCGAACATCGCCAATCAGTAGTTCGACCTCAGGGCTAAGATACTCCGGGCGCGTACGGTGTTGATGCACCTGATCGTCCAGTGCATCGAGTACGCGGACTCGATAGTTTGCAGCCAGCAATCGGTCACAAAGATGCGAACCAATGAAGCCGGCGCCGCCCGTAATCAGTACTGTCTTGTGCATGAGCGAGATACTCCTGTCGTGCGTTCACCGACGGGACGATACGCTCCTGAGGGTTCAAACTGAAATGAGCCACATCAGTCACTCGGTAAGCGCTGAAGTGCTTAAAGAATGGAGTATGGAATTTGGTGGGGGGTGCGGTGTTGAGAGAGAAGTGTACGAAAAGTAATGGAGGAGTGATGGCTACCAGCAACCAAACGAAAGATCACGCAACGATCAAGCGCTGGGTTGAGGACCGTGGCGGCAAGCCCGCTGCGGTGCGACAGACTCAGAGTGACGAAGGCGCGGGCATATTGCGGGTGGATTTCCCCGGCTACTCGGGAGAAGAGACGCTACAACCAATTTCATGGGAAGAGTTCTTCGAGACGTTCGACGAGCGTGGACTCAGCTTTCTCTATCAAGATGAAACGACTGGCGGAGAGATGAGCCGTTTCTGCAAGTTCATCCGCGAATGAGTGTTACGACCCGCCAGACTGCGGAAGAGGCGGGTTGCGGGGTTCTGAAGACTGCCAAGCTTGTAGCTGCAAAACCCTCGCTTTATCTCTTTATTCGTAGATCTTTATCCCACCACGTTCCTCTCGTCAGGAAGCCGTGCTAGTCTGCTCGAATGACTTTTGACGTGTTTTCCGATATCTGCTGCCAAGAAAAGCGGGGCATCGACACCCGGGTGCTCGAGGACGTCCTGTTGTTAGCCGTGGAGATTGCTCGGGAAGGGCGTGAGGGCAGAAAGATCGGCACGTTGTTCACCGTCGGCGATGAAGCGTCGGTGCTGGCGCTTTCTCGTCCGCTCGTGCTCGATCCGCTCTACGGTCATCCGGATGAGAAGAAGAACATCACTTTTCACGATGTCCGGGAGACGATAAAGGAGCTTGCTCAACTGGATGGAGCATTCGTGATCTCGAACAGTGGGGTGGCAATTTCTGCTGCTCGCTACATCGATGTCCTCACGGATGGAGTGAACATCCCGCTTGGTCTAGGCAGCCGACACATGGCAGCCGCCTCAATCACATATCGGACAAAAGCGGTGGCAATTGTCGTCTCCGAGAGCTCGATGGTGCGCGTCTTCGATGACGGCAAGGTAGTTTCGGAGATCTTGCCGGAGCTCTGGATGTTACGTAAGCACGGAATCCTTGCACACTATCCGAACGTCACAGAGCGCACTGCGGACAATATTGTGGTACGCACGACTGCGGAAGCTGCCGCAGCCGGCTAGCTTATTCTGCGCAAGTTTTCATCCAGTGTATCTATTCAGCCTGTGTATGTTTTCATCCAGTGTATGCTTTCATCCAGTGTCGGGCGTTAGCTAAGTATGTGCTGTTATGATCGCGCCTGAACTCGTCCAAGTCCCAGGGACGCTCTCCAATGATGTCGGTGCGTTCTAACGGTACGACATAGGCAAACGCAGAAACCTTTGGGCCGCTGACAGAGCATACTTCGACGGTGCGTCGTTCGTAGAATGAGTCCTCAAAGTAATCGATTCGCTTCAGAGCACGGGCACTGACCGCATAATAGAGAACGCCCGACACTGAGTGGGCTGGGGCTGGTGTGATTCCCGGGAACACTTTTCCTTCAATCGAGAATCGACGAAAGCCTTTCAATATTCCCGGTTCGCAGGCGGGGAGCTGTGAATCCGTAACGATCTGCAGTACTTCCGGGAGGCAAAGAGTGCCGTAGGCGAAGATAGTGCTCATGGTCGCCAGTCTGGGTTGCTTGTCGGGGCCGACGGAAATCGCTCAGAAGACGGAACTTTACCACGGGAAGTCGGAGGGCGAAAATCAGAGGCTTCGGGAGAGAGCCGCTTTCTCGCAATCAGCGGTGGGGTGGGTTTTCTTTCCGGCGCTCAAAACGTAGTATCGTCCACCTGCCGTTCAGGCTTCCTTCGCATGAGAGGTTCCGCGCGATATGAAATCGATCAGAAAGGAGTTCGAGGTAGCGACTGTGCCTCGAGAAGTGGGCGACGGTATCGCGGTATCGCCGACCGGATGGACGTTTGGAGGATCGATGGTCGAACACTTCGAGTCGCACATTCGGTCGTCGGTACCGTTGTACGATGTCGGACATGATCTCATCTGCGAAGTGAGCGACTTCTTCGTTCAAGAAGAATCTGTTTGCTACGAGTTAGGCACTTCCGTCGGCACGCTGCTGCGGAAGCTCGCGCAGCGCCATTCCGCGAAACCGCGGGTTCGCTGGGTTGGGATCGACACCGTTCCGGAGATGGTCGAGAAGGCTCGAAGCTTGCCCAGTCCCGCGAATGTGTCTTTCGTACTGGATGATATCAACACAACGCCGCTCGAAGCGAGTGACTTGATCGTGTGTTATTATGTGGTGCAGTTCGTCCCTCCGCATCGACGCCAACAATTGATCGATAGAATTTATGAAAGTCTGCGCTGGGGCGGGGCGTTCATCTGTTTCGAGAAAGTCCGCGCTTGCGATGCAAGGTTCCAGGACTACATGACGCAAGTGTATCACGAATGGAAGATGCACCAGGGCTACAGCGCGGCTGAGATAATGAATAAAGCGTCGAGCCTGAAGAGCAAGCTTGAGCCGTTTTCGACCCAAGGAAACATCGACTTGTTCCGACGCGCGGGTTTCGTCGATATCATGACCATTCAGAAGTGGGTTTCATTCGAAGGCTTTCTTTGCGTGAAGTAGTAAGCGCATCAGCGCGGTCAATTGGGTAGGGAAGTGTATACGACTACTCAGCTACGGTCGCGTCTCTAGGATGAAATAGTGACGACGAAAACGTGGTCCGGCGGGCTCCTATCGGGCCTTTCGCGCGTACCCGCAAAAGAAGCATTTTCTCCGCTCGACGACGATTCGCTTGCTATTCCGTGAGCTATCTCAGTTCTCTCCGGTCACACAGACGGTAAACCTGACGGCGCGAATGATCAGTCAGAGTATCGCGATGGAGAGAAATCAGATGGTATGTACTAGCTCACGCTGGAGTGTGGCGTTGTTCGGTTGTGCGGTGCTCCTGCTCCTCTCGGCAGTCAGCTGTAGCGACTCCGACGGCAGTGATTCTGTCTTTTTCGAAGGTACCCTTACCGACAACGGTGCAGGTGGCATTCCCGATGTGGCAGTGTGTGCGCTTGGGGAGTGTGACGTGACGGATGAAGCGGGAGCGTACGCGCTCCAGGTGGAGGAAGAGGACTTTGAGGGGGAAGACGGAGTAGTGTTTTCGCTTCAAGGTCCGTTGGTCGATAGCGAAGTCGCAGTGCCGGGGTTCGACGAGGAGGCGACGGAGGGGCTGCAGCTGGATTTTGCGACCGATGCGCAAGGGGATGTGGTGCTGACGTCGATGAACCAGATAGCTGATGATGGCATTGATAGCGACCGGGAATTGACCTTTGCTGGGATCCTGTTCGACCCCAATCTGCAACCTCTCCCGGGCGCGGAAGTTTGCACCTTTAATCGGTGCGATACCACAAGAGCCGATGGACGGTGGAGCATGACCGTTGATGAGCGAACGTTTGATCCGGTGCAAGGAATCGTCTTCTCCGTGGACAGTCCTAACGGAGCGGGGAGCGCCACGATAACAGGCATTGCTCCGACAACAGATCGTCTGGAGATTGAGCTACAGTCGACAAGCTCCGGGCGAGTTGTCGTTCGCTCGGTGCAGCAGTTCGATGGCGATGATCCGGACAATGATGAAGCGGGTGATTTCGTGAATGAACCGGCTGATGATCTCGGTGCTGAGGGGCCGGAGGACTTTGATGACGAGATCGATGAGCAGCTTGATGATGATGCGGAAGACGTCGACGAACTGATAGATGAATTGGATGAAGGAATCGACAATCTGGAGACCGATCACGGGTCGCCAGGTTTTAGGCCTGGCGTTGGTGAGTAAAACAGCGAGATTGATGAGACGGGTAGTCGGACGAAGCGTGCCGGCGTATTCCTACGGTCCTCGCTGCTAAAAAATGCGCGTCTTGCGGCAACTACAGAAATGGGCGAATCCAATACTGAAAAGGGGTACTCATATTTACTATCTATAGATCGGGTATTTCTTCGGGTTGCTCTCAATGAAAATGCGTCAACTGACTTCGCAGGGCTTTACGCTAGTGGAGCTCCTGGTTGCGATGGCGATTATCGGAATCCTTGGTGGACTCGCGATAAAAGCCTACGATGTTTACAAGCTCAACGCCTACGACGCGATCGCTGACGGAGCATACACCCAGACGCGAGCGGCTCTAGAGGCCGGCAAGATCGACAGCGAGACCTTTCCTAATCAGGTAATGATTTCAACGACCACCGGGCCAGGCGCTCCGACCGGTGCAGAGGGCCCCTTGCTACTCCCCGGGCTGATCGTTCCCAAGGACGTGCGGGTCTACGTTTTTCACCAACCCGGATGTGCCGGTCCACTCTGCGTCGAAGACGTCATCACTGTTCGCCACTGCCTGAGCCCCCGTGCGATCAGCTACACCCATCTCAAAGGAGGCGGGCAGGCGTTGGTGCGAAACGCCGTAGCCGGTGCGCCCTGCTGAGCTGCAGGTCTGAAGGAGCGGGCGTAGCGTCTCGACTCGAGCTTTGTTGACGCCGAAGTCGTAGTAGCCCGTGCGCGATACTGAGCGAATAGCGAATACGCTCTGTTCAGGCTGATACCGCAGTTCTAGATCGTCGATGAAACCGAAGACCCGGCTTTGAAACGTAAAGTGCAGATACTGCTCTCGGGTCTGGACGAGGCTGGCCCGGGGTAGCCGAGAAATCACGCTCTTCGCATGTTCGATTGCGGCTTCTGGCGGGCACATGGTGTGGATGGGGGGCACGTACGACTCGTTTTCAGGATTCGTCGTGCTCGTGACGCAATTCGGTGATGGTGGGCACTCGTAAAGGTCAGAATTGGACGGAGCGACAGAAGCCCCGTTGCACCCACTGAATAGCATCGTGAGCGAGAGCGCTGCCGTTGTCAGTCGAAATTTGGACATGGGCTAGGAGGCCGTAGCGAGAAAATGGTGACAGAGACGAATATTCCTAATTTCGTTGAAAGCAAAATCA
>JAGRAW010000092.1 GCA_020434415.1 Bdellovibrionales bacterium | reverse complement strand
AGCGAAGTGAAGGGTCGGAACCCATCAGCGCCTTCAAGGCGTCTTGGACGAGCGCTTCGTCTTCGACGCGCACGCACAGCAAGGTGCGATGCGCGGGATCGAGCGTTGTTTCCCAAAGGGTCTCCGGATTCATTTCACCAAGCCCCTTGTAGCGCACGATACGGGGGGAGCCTTTCATTCCGGCTAGCACCTCTTGAAGCTCTTCGTCGGAATAGGCCCAGTGGCCGCCGCTGGCTGCCGCGCTTTGCTTGCGCTTCCCCTTGCGCCCGGATGAGGCACCTTTGCCCGACGCCTTCTGGACGGCGCTTCCCGAAAAGACTCCGTAGAGCGGCGGCTTGCCGAGGTATAGGCAGCCTTGCTCGATTAACGGGCGCATGTGAGTGAAGAAAAAGGCAAGCAGCAATGTTCCAATATGCATACCGTCGGCGTCAGCATCGGTCAGGATAATAACTTTGCCGTAGCGCAGCTTGCTCACGTCAAAACGATCGCCAGACCCGCAGCCGAGCGCAGCAATGATGTTGGAAAGCTCCTTGTTCTCGGCCACTTTCTTGCTCGAACTCGCGATGGTATTCAGCACTTTCCCGCGAAGCGGAAGCACTGCTTGAAACTCCCGATCACGGCCTTGTTTGGTGCTGCCGCCTGCGCTATCCCCCTCGACGATGAACAGTTCTGTTTCATCCGGCCGGGTGCTCGAACAGTCCGCGAGCTTGCCGGGGAGCGTCAGCCGATGGCTAATGCCGACCTTTCGCCGTATCTCCTGCCCTGCTGCCCGAGACGCGGCGCGAGCTCTCGCGGCAAGCAAGATCCGCTGCACTATCGCCTCGGCTGACGACGGCGTTTCATTGAGCACCTGCTCGAGCGAGCGCGCAACGTTGTCTACGAGCGGTGCGACCTCCGGATTGTTCAGTCGACTTTTTGTCTGCCCCTGAAACTGAGGCTGATACTCGTCACCAGGCAGTTTTACCGAGACCGCGCAATAGAGCCCCTCGCGAATATCCTCAGCGCCGATTTTGAGGTTCTTGGTCTGCACATCATGCACGGCAAAGTAATTTCGCACGGCCTTGATGATCCCGCTTTTGGCTCCGGCTTCATGAGAGCCGCCGTCGATGGTGTGGATACCGTTGACGAACGAGAAAAACTGCTCGCTGGTCGATTCGGTCCAGGCAATTGCAAGCGAAATTGCAACGCCTTGCTCCGCTCCCGTTCCGATACGCTCGATGAAAAACGCCTCGCCGATGACCTTCGATTTCTGATTCGCCAGTTTCTCGGCAAGGAGCGCCTTGATCCCTTCTTCGTAGCAGAATTCTTCGGTTTGCCCGCTCGCCTCATCGACGAAGCGCAACCGCAACCCGGGGTTGAGGTAGGCTTTCGTCTGCATGGTGTCGCGAATCGTCTTGGCGGAAAATGTGGTCGTCGGGAAGATTTGAGAATCCGGGCGGAAGAAAATCTCCGTTCCCGAGCCCCGGACGGACTTCTTTACCGTTCGCAACGTACCCATCGGCTTCCCGCGGGAGAAACGCTGCTCAAACTGCGCACCGTCACGCGTGACGGTAGCTATCATTTCTTCGCTAAGGGCGTTCACCACCGAGCTGCCGACGCCATGCAGCCCTCCGGCGGTCTTGTAGTTCTTGTCGGAGAATTTCCCGCCCGCATGTAGTGTCGTCAGAATGAGTTCGAGCGCCGGTTTCTTGTAACGGGGATGCGTATCGACCGGGATTCCCCGACCGTTGTCTCGCACGGTCGCGCTCTGCTGATCGGCATGGAGGGTCACCGTAATTTCGTCGGCATACCCGTTCATCGCTTCGTCGACACTATTATCGAGAATTTCGAAGACGAGCTGATGTAGACCGGCTGGTGTATCCGTTCCGGCAATATACATCCCGGGCCGCTTGCGCACAGGCTCCAGCCCCTCGAGGACCTCGATGTCGGATGCGCTATATGATTTTGCTACTGCCGAACTAGCCATACCGTTTCGTATCTAGCGATTTGCCCAACTTTCAAAAACAGCTCTAACTGCAAAGAGCGCTCGAGTCCCCACGGGTGCGTTAAACACCCCCTCCGCGGTAGCGCTAGAAAAGAGTCAGGTTCTTCGGCGATCCGTCCTTCGGCGTCTCGGGAATGACACCGACTACCGGCCCGCCTCGTTTGATAAGCTTCAAGCCGCGCTTCGCGCGTGACCCGATCGTCATACTGCCGACGTCAATCTCCTTAGGATTGCCCTTGCTCAAAGCGACCGTGACTTTGCCCTTCTTTCCGATACTGATTGCTCCCGCAAGAGTATCCTCGCCGCTCATCTTCTGCAGGATTACACCTTTACCGCCACCAGCGAGCTGAGGGACTTCGTTTGCCAAGAAGCAGGTGCAGTATCCTTCGGTGCTGACGAGCACCAGGAGCTGCCGGTCAACCGGGCAGGTTCCGATTACGTCGTCCCCGTCCCCGAGCCGGACGAGACGTTTCCCGGTTTTCTTGGTGAGTCCCAGTTGGCCGACGTCAAAACGAAAGCCGTATCCCGCTCGCGTGTAGACGAGGAGTTCCCCTTTGGCGCCGTCCTTCGGCAGGATCAGACACTTTACAATCTGCTCGCCGTCGCCAAAGCGAAACATCTTTTGCACCGGTTCCCCGTAGCCGCTCGTCGCCGCCAGATCCAGAATTTGGGTGCCAAACACGTTGCCCTTATTGGTAATCAAGACCAAAGTGTCGCGGGTCGAGGCCTGTCCCGCAAAGTAGAGCGCATCGCCTTCCCGAACGCGTGTCGCCTGCGGATCGTTGGTCGCTCGGAGGCGCTTCATCCAACCGTCTTTGGTGACAATCGCCCAGACATCCTCGTGCTCGACGAACGCCTCCTTGTCATACTCGGGTTCGTCGAAGTCTCCGATAACTTGGCATCGCCGAGCATCGCCATACTCCGTGCTGATGCGTTCCAAGTCCCGTGCGACCTCGCCTTTCAGCGCTTTCTCGCTTTTTAGAATCTTGAGGATCTCGTCGACGCGCGTACGCTTCTCGGCGAGTTCGGAAGTTACTTCCTCGACCGAGGTACGCGAGAGTTGGTAGATCCGCAGATCGACCACGAAGAATGCCTGTTTCTCGCTAAGCTTGAAGCGCTTGACCAGCTTCGCGGCAGCGTCGGAGCGACCGCTACTCTTCCGCACGATCTCGATGACCTCGTCGAGCACATCCAGCAGTTTCTCCAGCCCCTCGAGCAGGTGAATCCTCTCTTCGAGCTTGTTCTTCTCGAACTCCAACTTGCAGCGGGTCACCTGCACTCGAAACTCGACAAAGTGCAGGAGGCAGTCGCGGAGGGAGAGCAGCGCCGGTCGACCGACGAACGGATTTTGAGTCGGAACGAGGGCGGTTAGATTGACGTTGAAATTCTGCTGGAGCGGGGTGTTCTTGAAAAGATACGCCATTGCCGCTTCGACATCGGCTCCGGGAGTCGTCTCAAGCACGATGCGGACCTCTGTGGTCGACTCATCTCGAACATCATCCAGCTGCGGTACCTTTCGAGCGATAATAATGTCAGCAATTTTCTCAATCAGCTGGGATTTGTCGACGCCGTAGGGAATCGAATTGATGATGATGCGATTGCGAGTCGAGCGGCCACTGACCTCTTCCTGGACATACCCAGCCCGCATGCGAATCGCACCTCTACCGCTGGAGTAAATCTCTCTGAGCTCGTCACGGGTATTTAAAATCAAGCAACCGGTCGGAAAGTCCGGTCCCTTTATCACCGTCAGGAGCTTGGCATCGGATGTGGTTTCATCCTCGATGAGCTTGAGCAGCCCCTTGATGATTTCCCCAAGGTTGTGGGGAGGAATGGCCGTCGCCATTCCAACGGCGATACCGGACGCGCCGTTGACCAACAGATTCGGCACTCGCGAGGGGAGCACCACCGGCTCTTTCACGGTCTGGTCGAAGTTATCCCGCTCACTGACCGTTTCTTGACCGATGTCGCCGATAACCTCCAGGGCGAAGGCGGTCAAGCGGGCCTCGGTATAGCGATACGCTGCCGCCGAATCTCCATCGAGGCTGCCGAAATTCCCTTGGCCATCTACCAGTGGGTAGCGCAGGGAGAAATCCTGCGCCATCCGGACCATCGCTTCGTAACACGCGCTATCTCCGTGCGGATGATATCGCGCCAACACCTCACCCACCACGGCTGCCGACTTGCGGTGATGCTTATCCGGCCCCAAGTGGAGGTTGTTGATCATCGCATACAATATGCGACGCTGAACGGGCTTCAGCCCGTCTCGGACATCAGGCAGGGCTCTACTGCTGACAACGCTCAGGGCGTACGTCAGGTAACGCTTCTGTGATTCTTCGGCTAATTCTACGTCGAGTATGGCCACGGCAAACTTCGAGAAGGGGTTCGGACAATCGTATACGATACCTAGGAGTCGAGAGCAAAGGCTATTCCCTTCGGGAGGGGCTCATGGTCCCCCGAGCCCTCCGTCAGAACGGCTGCAAGCAGCGGAATTACTACTAGATGGCGTCCCCAATGGAAAATCTTTTAAGGGGCGCTCTTGGATCGCCCGGGCCGAACCCGGGAATCAGGCTATGTTGTAGACACGGGGAAGAATCAGGATTGGACTCCTTCTCCCGCCACTACTGCGGACAACGATTTACCGAAGATACGCCAGCCCGACACTCACGTTTGCTCGATCGAAGTTCGCAAGATAATCGCACTCCGCCAAACTCTCCGAGTCTACCGCCGAAGCACTGATGTCGGCGGTCCCGCTGAGAAACGTTGACCCGCTTCGCTTATTCGCACAATTGCCCCCAGCAGGCCTCTCACTTATCCGGTAGAAGAGTTTCGAAGTCTGTCGAAGAAAGTGAATGTATGGGAGACGCTGTCCGACCTACCGGATCAACGACAGCGTCTCATCTCGCTGTCGTTGATCGTTGACACCTTGTGATGCGGCTACGAAAGTAAGGCGAAAAGCTCATCCTCAGAGGTAGAGCTTGTCAGCAAGGCTCTCGTCGCATCTTGTCGAAACTTCCGAACGTCCAGAAGTTTCGCGACGTTCTTTCGAAGCCTCTCGTTCGTTTCGAGAAGCGTTCCCAGAGAGCCAAGTACCGATAGCGCAGCAGCACCGATGATAAGATCATCATCAAACTTCTCCGCAGCCTTGAGATACTCGTCCAGTGCTGCAAGCGCCGTAGCGTTCCGCTGAGCAAAGCGGGCGAGTGCGCTTCCCACACGTTCAGCAAAGACGTGAGGCTCTTCCCAGGCGAGCATGACGCCTAAGGAGGAGTCCGGAAAGACGTAGGCATCACCTTTGTCGGCGATTTCATGTTCCGCCTCTCGAAGCTCGGTAAGGGATCGAACAAACATCGAGCATACTTCTTCATCGTCCTCCCGGCTGCCCAGGGCAGAAAGGAGAACTTCAATGGTCTTGTACGAGAGGGTAGTTTCCAAAGTCGCCTGGCAAAGGGCCGCCATCTCTGGATTCTTGACTGCACTCTCGAAAGCTAAAATGAGATCTGCTTCGATAAGATCCATAGCCGAATCGACTCCGCCTTCACGAGCGAATCGTTCGTCCCAGTCCTCGAGCTGTTCAAGTGTCGCAATCAGTGCGTCACGATTAGTTTCGATCAACGTCAGCAAGCCTCGAAGTCCTCCAATCCTGACTACTTTCTCTTCACTACTTAGCGCGGCTAGAGTCAGGGCAAAGAATTCACGATCGTTTGCTGCGCCCGGTGAGAGCCAGCAAAAGTAGAGCAACGCACGGCCGACCATCTGTGAAACATCAGAGCGATCGCTAGGCTTTCCTTGCACGTATCGCTGTTGCATTTCCCAGGCGCGTTGACCCCGTGTGCGTGTCGCTTTAATTCTCCTCGCCCCGCGGGACCTTGCTCGCTGGCTCATGGGCTTCGAACAAAGGGGCTTGAGGTGGACCTTGATTGCTGCTCGCACTTGGGGAAAGCGAGCAGCACAGTCGCCCATGATCCTTCTACACTCTTCCAAACCGAAAGTGCTGAAATAGACAGAAGCGGTTTGTTCAACGAGAGCAAGAGCTAGTTGTTCGTTGCTGCTAAGGATACATCTCAGCTCATCCGTCATTCGTGAGCAGAAGGTTGATTCTCGGACAAACGACTGCACTCTTTGAAAGAGATAGAAAAAGTAGCAGTTGTCCTCTCGTGCCCGGGCAACTATCCCGGAAAAGAGCACTTCGCCATACTCCCGCAACGCATCCTGCGATACCGATTCCTCAGAGGAGTCTATAGAACCCTCGTCTTCCTTTCTTGGAAGCCTGTAGCCCTCCAGTAGCTTCGCAACAGAGCAAACGAGCGAACGATACCTAGCTTCGGGCTCACCCGCGACGGGTGAACCAGGACTATCAAGCCCCAATAGCTGCACAAGCGTCTGAGGTGCAAGGCCCAGTCGTAGAAGCAAGGTAATAGCGCGTTCACTCGTGTACTCATTATCAAGTGCTGCAGACAATTCAGCTTGGAGCAAGGCATTGTGAGGGATCTCACTTGCAAGACCGCGGAGAATTGAAAGTCGGGAGTACTCGCGAACCTCGTCGCCGGTCCTTCGACTAAGAATTCGTGTGAAAACAAGATTCCGAAACGAGAGGCGATGCTCATCGTTCTCGTCGATGCTCGAGGCCATCGCCGCAAGCAATGTACGAACAAAGGAGCTATCCGGGTTCTTCTTGCAAAGCTCTTCTTCGAGAAGAACAAGCATTTCTCCTCGAATCTCGACACTTAGCGCACAAGCGTTGCAGGTATTTCTTGCTGCAATCTGAATGCTCCGGTTCTCAGCACGAAGCAGAGGTTTGACGTTTGGCCATATACGCTCGGGGGTGAGGACTCCCACACTCAGTGCAAGGATTTCGAAAGCCCACAACGCTCGGTCAGGATCGTTGACGAGATCGAGCAAGGCGGCCAGATAAGCTGGATTTTCCTGCAAGTCGTGAGCAATCTTGTTGCGCACAGAGTTCCTGCGCATCTCCGGAGCCATTAGCCTTAAGAGATACGGAAGCTGCTCGGCAGTCGGGACAACCGTTCTCACAGCGTGCCGCAATGCCTCAACCGCAAGGTTCACAAGCTCCTGCTTATCTTCTCGCCGTTGCGCGCGAAGCGACCATTGTTGCGACTTAGCGTAGCGTTTATCGAATTCCCAAGCAGAATCGTTCAAGTCCCCGCTTGGTGCGACATCCTCATTGGCCCGAAACGCCAGTGCGATGTTTTTGTCAACGCTAGTCTCGGCGTCCAGCAAGAAAAGTGCCTTGGCGGCTTCCTTGCGGCAGAAAGAGTCAGTGCTGAGCACAAGCTCCTCCAAATATGGCCGGACGTTATCAAGCGTCTTTGCCAGTGTCGTCAAGACTTCAAAAGCAGTCTCGAAGAACTCTACGATATCGGCCGGAGTTCCATCCTTCACCTCGTTTGGCAGCCCTCGCCGAATGGTCGAACAGATTATGTCTACCAGTTCTTCGCTTAACGCCGGAAACTCCAGCACTTGTTTAACAGCGAAAGTCGCCGCTACGAAGTCGTCTTCGCCAAGTATTTCGCAAACTGCTTGGCGCGTCGACTCCGATTGCCGAACGGAACTCTGCAACCTCTGCTCGAGCGCATCGACTTTCGGGCGAAGCTCGTTCGAGCTGCGGAATCGCATACCGTGCCATCTGCTTAGCGCATAACCTAGCGCAATAATGACGCGTCTCATGTTTGTAACCTTTCGTGGAACCGTGGTAGTGCGGACAGTGTTCCTCCCCTAGATGGCGAGGAACACTGCTTTAATCTGACTGAACCCAAGGAAGGCGGGGGAAAGAGCAAAAGCTTAATACGGCGAAAGAGAAATAAGATTCACTCAAATTGGCTCGGTATGCAAACGAGCCTAGTGTCCTGCTTCATTGATTCGCTAAAAGAACAGAACGCCACTCGCGGCCGAATCCCCTGCCCCCGCTGCTCGCAGTTGCATTTCGTTGCAAAATTCCTCAAGATCCGAGACGGCACTTCATTTACCGCACGGCCCTTTCCCAATCCGGTCCCGAATAGAAACTACGCGATCCTCGCCGTCGGCTGATGCCGAGGGCGGGGGCGAAGCAATGGTTTCATAATCTTCTCATATCAGACCCCTGCAATTCCGTTTCTTTGGGCATCATTCGGGAGAGCGAAATGCTTGGCTATGTAAAGGATGCGATCTACCTCGCCCTTGTGGGTGGGGGAATATACTGCCTGGCGACGGGCCGGTATCTGATTGGGGTGCTGCAATTCATGGCGTTCGTCATGGTCCTGGTAGTTACGATCAGGATGCGCGTAAGTGAAGTAGTGGAGGACGAAAAGCTCGGACCGCTGGTCAAGGAGCTGCAGCGGCGCACGGCGGCCAGTGCCTCGAAGCCGGCTAGAAAACCAAACAGACGCCGCGGCCGCGGAACGCCACAAGTTGTCAGGTGGTTTCGAGCTCTGACATCAGGCAGCCGGAGCGGGAAGAAGCAGCGCAAGAAGCCGAACATCGTCGCCGTGAAGGCGCCGCGTGAGCACCAAGCAGTGCCGCAGGAGGCAGCAGCAGTGCCGACTCCGAAAGCCCACGACGACTTCAGAGTCTTTCTGAAGCTGCTCGGCGAGTCGCCCGAGGGCGGCGACGTCATCTCCGCGTTGGGCAAACATCCGAAACCGGCAAGCGTGGCTGCGGGTCTCCGAGACGCGTTAGCCGCAGCCGCTAACGTGCCCCTTCAAACTGACAAATCGGCATTCGAAACGTTCAAAGCGTGTGTGACCGCACAGGTTGCGAAGCTGGAAGACCGAGTTCGCTGTCTCGATGCGGAGAACGCCGAACTGCGAACGGGTTGGGATGCCGAGAAGGAAGCTCGACGGCTCCTCGGCGCACACGTCGACGACAAACAGCAGCGTCTTGACGCCGCACGTGCCGAACTGGAATCGCTGAAACAGGCGCTTGATCGGGTTACTGAGTGCGAACGTGGGGCTCAGGCCCGGCTGGCGAACGTTGAAAACGAGCGCGCACGGCTCGCCGCCGAGAACGAGACGCTGCTGCAGGAGCAAGCACAGCTCCGGGTGGAACTTGGTGAATGCTACCGAGAACTCCGAACAATGCCGAGTTGGCTCGCCAGCAACGACATTCACGGCGATCGGCAAATCCTCAGTGCGGAGCGCACTGCCGCAAAAAAAGCGGCTCGCAAACAGGCATGATGTCGTTTCTCCGTTTGACGGCGCGATCACAGGTTTTCCGGAAGGTTACCTGTGCTTCGCCGCCGTCAAATAAATTCCGCTCCGGCACGACTTGATACTCATCAGGCTCGAATTCCTTCATCTTTCGCTACGGCTCCTGACTACGGTCATGTACCCACTTTCTCCCGCAGAGTAGCATCCGGAAACAAGCCACGGCTCGACTGCGTCAAGGTTCTACACTTGATCCATGGAGGAGAAAATGAAGCATTATTATCGAGTCGTATTCTCCCTGCTGGGCATGCTCGCCGCGGTACAAGCTCTGAGCGCGTGCAGCGCGGGAACCCAACCACTTTCGCTTGCTTCGGCTGAAGAGGCAATCACGCAGGCCTCGACGGCGACGACACAGCGGTATGCGGCTGCAGATCTTGCGCAAGCAAAGGACAAGCTCGCTCGCGCGAGGGAAGCGGCTGAAGAAGGAGAGAACGGAGAAGCTCGGCGGTTGGCCGAGCAAGCAACCGTCGACGCCCGTTACGCGGAGGTGAAAGCCGAAGCACAGCATACTCAGGCCCTCGCGGAATCCGGAACTAATTGAGGAGAGAATACGATGACGCTTAAATCAGTCAGTGCCGTAGCGATTTGCCTCGCCGTCACCACGAGTGCCTGTTCGCGAACCAAACCCGCTGCGCTGGTCGGAGCGGAGCAGGATTTGGAACGCGCTCGCGTGCAAGTCGCCGCTTCTCCGGACGCGATTCAAGTTCTGCAAGAAGCGGAAGACGATGTGCTGAAGGCGGAGCGTGTGTGGGAGGATGATGGGAGCAGCCGTGAAGTCGAGCATCTGTCCTATTTAGCCGGACAGAAGGTCGATATTGCCCGGTTTAAGGCCGAGCAGCAGGAGGCCGAGCTCGCGATTGCGCGAGGACAGGCTCAGCGTGATCTACTTGCCGCAAACGTGGCCGCGGAGCGTGCGCAGAATCGGGTCCTTGCCAACACGGCGAGGTATGAGCGTGCACGAGCGCGTTTTATCGAGCAGAAGCTTCGTGACGAGCTCACCGAGCTGCAAGGCCACGTGCGTCAACTTAGAAGTGAAGTGACGGACCAAGGATTCGAGGTCGGTCTCGAACAGGTGCATTTCGACCACGACACCTCGGAGCTTCGCGCCGGCGCCGAATCCCAGCTAGAACCGGTCGCCCGTTACCTCCGCGAACACCCCGAACGGCAGGTCCGCATCGAGGGCTTCGCGGACAGTACGGGCTCAGCTTCTTACAATGTGGAACTGTCGCGTAAACGAGCTGGGGCGGTGGAGAACTACCTTGTCGGTGAGGGCGTCCGAACGTCGCAGATCACGACCATCGCACGAGGAGAGCAGCTCCCGGTAGTCACGAACGATTCGACAGCAGGGCGGTTGCAAAATCGGCGGGCACTGCTCGTTATCCAGTAGCGACGGCATAGGACGGAGCGAACTGAACGACGACGGCGGTACGCCCTCCACGAAGCGGACTGAATGGCGCTATTGACCGGAAGAGGCTCTGAGCGTCCACTCAGTGATATAGTCGGGGTCGACCATTTGTTCACCCGTCGAGGGCAAGTCATACGTCCCCCGCTCGGGACGCGTGTAGCTCCCAAAGTAGGGCGGCAGAGTGACCTGCTTACCACTCTTGGGGTGGGTGAGGACAACTTCGTCGTCGCTGATGCTCTCGATTGCCCCCATGAACTGCTGCTCTTCTACGACGTTGCCCTCCTCGTCGCAAAAATTGAATCGGATTAACACCCGATCGCCAACCGAAGGAGCTGCGTCCGCGGTATAGTCGTTTTCTGCCATCGTAGCCTTTCCTCTCGTGAAGAGCGTTCTTTAAAACTCACGCCGCTATGCTGGTAAGGATGTCAATACGATTTGGTTCATAAACAAGCTGAACCACCTGACCAGGCTGAGTGAAGGCTCTTTCTTTCAAGCCGAAAGAGCCGAAGTAGACGAGAATTTCCGAACAATCTTTTCTATCGAGATACAATAGCAAAAGGCGGCCTCGTTTACGAGCTGTTATCGCTGTACAAGCCCTCGATTGGTTGAGCAACATTCATTCCGTAAATTCGGTCGTGCTGCAGCGTCCAACAATAGCACGTCCCCACCACCAAGTTTCCCGCAACGAACGGCTTAAGCTCCTTCCCAAAGGGTCACGCGCCGTAGTTACTCCATCACCTGTCGCATGAACAAGCGACCGCCGTGTCTCGATCATTCTGAGTCACTTAAAAACAAGCATGAAGATGGATGTTCTTCAGGCAAAAACCTACGAGGGAATACTAAAAGAGCTAGCCGTTTTTTGCATACTCTACAACCTTGTCTGGCTAGTCATCCGGCACGCCGCGCAAGCAAACAATACTGAGCCTCAGCACATCGGCTTTCTTGATGCACTGCGATGGTTACGTTTCGACGGAAACGCAAACACCCTCCGCAGTATCCTCATCATTCCTCGGCGACCAAATCGCGTTGAACCAAGAGAACTAAAGCGAAGAGGTAAACCCTATAAGTTTCTCACGATACCTCGACGCATTCGAAAAGAAGAGCTAAGCAATTCAAGAACATACGCCTTAACTTAATGCCATTCGACTCAGGGCACTTGTGC
>JAGRAW010000091.1 GCA_020434415.1 Bdellovibrionales bacterium | reverse complement strand
ATACTTTTCATGCTCCATGGTGTGCTAAGTTCGGCAAAATTAGCACACCAATAGCACCTCGTCAAGCATGAGTGCTAATTTAGCACTCATTAGCACTATACTAGCACTCGACTTGCTCTGTATTTACAGGCAAT
Organism: Bdellovibrionales bacterium; assembly: GCA_020434415.1. Lineage (GTDB taxonomy): Bacteria > Bdellovibrionota_C > UBA2361 > SZUA-149 > SZUA-149 > JAGRAW01. Next base: position 11,661 of record JAGRAW010000091.1, on the reverse strand, counting down.
TACCCTCACATAGAGCTTGCCGCGTCTAGGCAAAGAGCTGAGCGTCAGGCATAAGGGTGAACGTACCAACGGCTGGCGGCACCACCGCCCAGCAGCTCCAACTCACGGGACTTCACAGGACTCAAAGCCTTCACAGGACTCAAAGCCTACGTGCAGCTTTCATGCTGTTGAAGCTGATGCCGGGACTTCACAGGACTCAAAGCCTACGTGCAGCTTTCATGCTGTTGAAGCTGATGCCGCTAAGGTCCTGGGAAGGATTGATTATCTAGCTCGGCGCTGCGAAAGGTCAGCTCGGTGCAGTCGGCAAGCATGCAATTAGTAGGAACGCGGTTCCGTAGTTGTGCCCGCCGTGGTTGTGCCCGTGCCGCTAGGCGCCGAGCAGCTCCTTGGTAACGTGAAAGCGTTAGCAGCCCGTCACCAGTTGTTTGCTGTGTCGCGGGCAAGACCTTGACTTGTGACGGGTTTTCTCAGTCACACGAGGAATTCGTCGACCAGGTCTCTCGTATCAGCGGACTGCCCTTGGTGCTGGCTCGGCAAACGGCCTCGCGAATTCCAGCGGCGCTGAGAGTCACCAGGCAAGTGTTGGGCGGTCTTACGAGCGGCATGCCGCTCGAGATCCTCGACTCGCGTGTTGGCAGCCACAACGGTGCGACCGTTCGGCTCGTTCCACACATTCCCGCTCTTGGAGTTTGTCTTCCGAACAACTCTCCGGGAGTGAATGTAGTGTATCTTCCGAGCGTGGCATTCGGCATTCCGGTGCTGATTCGCCCGGGTAGCTCCGAACCGTTAACACCACTTCGGGTCATCCTCTCGCTGATCGAGGCTGGATTCCCGAAGGAGTGTTTTGGGTACTACCCGTGCGATCATGCGGCAAGTGCGAGAATCCCGGAACTGACCGAAGGCGCTATCGTCTTCGGCTCAGAACAGACCGTCGCGCGCTATAAGGGCAATCCTTTGGTGCATCGGCACGGTGCGGGATACTCGAAGCTTATCATCGGCGAGGATCTCATCGAAGACTAGCCAAACCTCATCGAGATCATCTGTGACAACGTGGCTAACAACAGTGGACGAAGCTGCTACGCGGTTTCACGCATTGAAGTACCACGGTACGCAGACGAGATTGCGGAGGCCGTTGCCAAAAAGCTCGCTGTTGATTACAAGCCGCGCCCGCGTCTCGATAGGGATGCGCGCTTGTCTGCGATGGCGATGCCGACGGTGGCTGTGTCAGTCGATGCCAGCATCACGGCGGCATTAAAAATACCGGGTGCACGCGACATCTCTGCGAAGTATCGCGAAGGCGAACGTCTCACGGTGCTTGAAGGCTGCCATTACCTACAGCCAACAATTGTTCGCTGTGACTCAAGAGAGCATCCGCTCGCCGATAAAGAATATCTCTTCCCGTGCGCGACTGTCGTCCAGGCGCCCAATGTTGACAGCTTCGCAAACCTCGGCCCCACGCTATCTCTCGCTGTTTACACAAACGATGCGACGCTGAAAGCGATGGCCAGGGACAGCCATGCAAGACTGGTTTCGAAACAAGCCCACATCGGCTCTCGATCGCACCCAGCCGCACGAGGAAGACCTATTCAGATTGCTCTGGAAGCGACTGAGCTTCGTCGAATGAGCTCAGTCGCACTGCGTGGAGAGTAGGCGTTTTTCACGCAGGTTATCCACCAAATGCCCTCCAGTCATCTGGAGGGCATCTTTCATTCAAAGTGACTCATCAGGTTGCTGCAGCAGCTGTGGCGGATAGGCGACTGAGCTGCGCCGCCGGCCTCGAACGCACAACGCTCCTTGCCGCCGCTCTACTGACTGCGCCTTGTTGCGAGTTCGCCGTTGAGTTCGACTTCGCCGCCTTGGCTAATCGTGCTCTGGGTTATACTGAATGAAGCGCCGGAGGTAGTTGTTCCGGAGAATCGCCAGCCGCCGCCTCGATCCGCAGAGTGAGAGCTGAGCTTGACCGCTTCCATGTTTTCCGGCTTGCCGACGTAGGCGCTGTAAGCCGTCAAGAGCAACTTCTCTCGCTCGTCGAAGCCGATAGTGTTGAACGACCACCGCGTGCTTTCCTCAGTTGATTGCCGCCAAGACGAGTCGACTGAAGCTTGCCAGACTCTCGCTGGTCCAACCGAATGACGCTTCAGTCTCCCGGCCGGGTTACAGCAGCACCAAAGCCCACTTCCTGCGGTTGATGGCTGTTGAGTTGAGAAGCGGCACCATTCAGGTGCCACACCGCAGGACGCAGAGCATTTAGTCCAGCTTCCATCCGATTGAAACCAATGCGGCTAAAGTCTTGCAAAGCTAAGACCTTCTGCTTCCACCATGCTCCCCCGTCGCCTCGTTTAGTTCCTAAGTAACCCGGTTCCAGAACGATCAGAGCAACGCCGGAACGATGCCAAATAAAAAAAGTAGATTCCGGGACGACCCAAAGCGATCAAATCGACGCCGGTTCGAAGCTGGATCGACGCCAGAAAGATTCCCGCATGACGCAACTCAACAAAGAATCGTTGCATAACTTTCGGAAAACCTCGGCAGCGCACGGTTCGCTCAGGCTTGAAGTTTCGTACCCCTCTGTCTGTAGTAACTGAGAAAAGGCAATGAAAAAAATAAATCCAAGTGCTCCAGCAAGCGTAATCCTGCAAGCATGCGCTTGCTTGACACTGCTGCTGGTCCTTCTAGTTGGTCGCGCTGCAGCGCAATCGCCCACTCCATCCCCAACGCCGACGGTGACTCCGCCTCCGTGTAAGAACCCTCTTCCAGTCTGCACGACAACAACCCTGCGTTGTGCGGGCCCAGATGAGTTTAATGCAACCTGCCCGCCGGGGACGCTGGCTTGCGCTTTGCGCAGAACTTGCGAGGTGTATATGCCATTCGAAGGGTGCCGCCTGCTCGGTCTTACTAGCGGCCGGTACCCAACGTCGCGTTTAGCCGGCATGGGCTGCAACCTTCTCCCCACGAACGATATGGAGCGGGATATTGCGGTAGGATATACGTGCTGCGTTCTAAAGCATGAGATCCAGCACCTACGGCAAAAGTGGTGCTTGGACTGGCCTATGTCCTGCATCGAAAAGGAAGCCTACTCGCTTGGCTACTGGTGCCAAGAGGCACGAGCTAAGCGCGCATGCCAAACAGGGCCGAATACGAGATGCGGTATTGAATGCGCCCTCACCCTCTCGGAGGGAGTAAAGGCGAAAATGAACAGCTGTCTTTGCACCGAATCGTCAACCAGCAATCGTTGCCCCTGTAAGACCTGCAAGGACAAATGCGAAGAGACTACTCCTCGCTTACCGGAGCACTGTAACGACGCTATAGACAGTCTCGATACGTCGGAGGTTGCCGCAAGGATGTCACCTGCTCCATCAGGTAAGGTTATTGTCAACGCTGTCTCTCAAGTGGTCGGAGAGGCCAAAGCCTGTCACGAAACTTCGGAAGCTTTCTGTGGCGGCCCGGAAACAAGTCCGGAGTGCAGCCCGAGCCCTAATCCATCGCCATCGCCGGATTATCCTCCTGAGGTTCCGGCGCTGGAATAAAGCGAAAAGAAAGAGCCCTTCGCCAAGCGCGAAGGGCTCTCTGGTGCAGAACCTGAAGATCAACGGTGTCCTACTCTACGTAACTAAGACGTTGATTGAGCAGTTCCACGAGGTGTTCCTCGACACGCAGATGCTATTGCCGACGCGCTTGCTAATGAGCTGTGTCTTTGAACGTAGGGCCTAGCTTCAACGAGAACGAGACGGTCTCCGGCACGATCCCGAGCACTGACGTTGACCGCTTCCGGCACTTTCACACTCGACTAGTTACTTTTTTCGACCAGAAAAGCTCGCTTACGCATCCTTACGGGGGCCGCGGGAGGGAGTGTGGAATCCCCTTCCCTCATTCAAAGGCGCACAGACGCTCGCTTCCCGAGCAGCTTTACTCAGGCAACTTGGGAGGCTAAACTCTTGCTGCATGTGCAATGCGAGGAACCTCTGATGTCACGTTGGTCGTATAAAAGTTTCAGCTACAGTTCTCGCTTCCACTTCGGTAGCTCAGGAAAAGCATTCTCGAGCCATCGACCGAAGGGGAACGGGTCCGTCTGGTCATTTTCCTCTCCTCGTCCGAAGGGAACGTTCGCCCGCCATTGGGGTATCGATTCCGGGCGGGACAAGGTCTGGGGTTACGAGAAGCCGCTAAGGCGGTTCTTTCGCAGATAGGACGCTTCGGAAGGGGCAGACCGCTCCTTGAAAGAATCGTGGTCCTTGAAAGAGCCGTGGCACCGAAGAAAGAAGGCACGCGTGACCCTTTCGTCCGGCTCCACGGAAGTGGAGCTGAAAAAACCGAAAGAGCGGCGTGCGTCGACGATGGTCCCATTACGCTATGGTGATCGGGAGTTCCATCGTCGGATCCAGGACGTAGCGACCGTACGCTTCAAGCAGCTCCAGATCATCGCTGATCGGGAGCACGGCTCGATCCGGCAAGGCACGTAGATCGAAGGTGACTATTCTCTCGATCTCATCCTCATCGGCCGGAACTAGAGTTGGGACGTCGCCGGCAAACCCTGGAATGCTGAGCAAGACCATATCGAGGTTGTGCTCTGCCGTCACAGGAATGTTCTGCAACACTTCCGGACAGTTCGCTACATACTTGCGAAGCGGCTTTCCGGGGTTCGAATCTCTCGCCGGATTGCAGCGAATCGCGAAGATGCGCCACCCTTTGGGGTCGTGCTCGAAACCGAGTTCCTCTCGGCATTCGGCAGTCGCCGCTTCGAAGATACTTTGATCGATTTCCAGTCCGCCACCGGGGATGCCATAGAGGCCGTTTCGCTTGGTGCGAAACCTGACACCGAGCACTTGCCTTCGATCGGTGCTAAGCGGGATCAAAAGGGATACCGTTACTCGTCTGACGCGCGGGGTTTGCATTTCGACCTCAACAGAACATTAAAAGAATACGAAAGGGTCTACACGTATAGGAAACGGAAAAGAGCCGGAGCCAACGCTCCGTGCGGCTAACTGACTTGGAGTTGCGGGACGTGGATCAAACCTCTGCGGTTCAGACCACGTCCGCAAGGGGCGGAACGCAGCCGCTGCACTGAGAACCTCACGCTCCGCCCGAATGCTACGCCGGGGTGAACGGGTAGCGATCGATGAGCTTGCTGACGGTCTTCCAAAATTTTTCGCCGTCGTTTAGCAGCTCCCACGTCTGAACAAACGGCGCGCCGTAGATCTGGGTCGCCTGTTTATCCATCAGGGCGAACGCCCTTTTCACCGCCCGTAGTGCCGCATCGGTGTCACCGGCGCCGACAACACAGTGGCGAGCCAACAGTTGCTGATGCTCTTGGCGTTTCCGAGTCCTCCGCTCCGGCGAGCCTTTGATCATGCGCTGACCGTAGGCCGTCAGGAACGATTCCCAACACTCCGGCTTCTCACGATCCTCCCGAGGAGGGTCGACGAAGAAGCCGTCCGGCTGAAACTGGTTGAAGGGGGAATCCAGTTGCTCGACCAGCACCTGCTTGGTGCCGGTCTTCCAAAAATCGAACTCGTCGAATGTCGCGTCACCGCCCGGAAAGAACTGAGCAAGCACCGGAATGCCGCAGGAGAACAACCGGGTCTTGCGAATCTCCAATGAGCGGGTTGGGCGCACCAACCACTCTTCCGTGACGTAGTTGTTCGGTGCTTCTTCGCGAATAGCCAAGAGCACACCGGCAACACCTGCTTTTGGAAAGAGGCGACGACACATGGTCCCCTTGACGAGCTCAATGCCCTCTAGATGGCCTTTCTGCGCCATCGCCATTGCACCGTCACCTCCTCCGGCCACGCCTGAAATGCCGATCAGTCCACATGCGATGCCGAAAACATGCATGTACGTTTGAATGGAAAGGCCTTCGTGGCTATCCCACGCGATCTCTTTACCTCCGAGGTGGACAACCGTCGGCAGATACATCATTCGCAATTTCACGCTGGCAAATTCGTGCCCACGCGAGTAGGCAGCTTTGATTTCTGCGGCGAGACATCCTTTGCGAGCCGTTTCCTTGCGAATGCGTTGCTCGTCGTAAGCGCCGGCTATAGCCATCATTATGTCGTTCGCCAGATAGGGCAGAACGTGAGGCGGACGAGGCATGAAGCCGTTGTCGTATACTACATTGTTTCCGAAATTCTCACGAAGCCACTTGATGGCGAACGGCAGCTCGCGATTTCGTTCGATTGCTTTTCTGGTACGAGCCATTCCTGGCTCCTTTCTATCAGCGGGTGAAGAGAGTATTGATTCGGAATCCGGGGTGCTGTGCTGATCAAAACCTTTGATCCAGTGAATCCCGTGTAGCCCTCGAGGATCTACACGAGTTCACTGCGTCAGTAGCCGCATCTGCTCTTGGTTACTCGTCTTGGCTACTCGGGGCGGAAGCCAAGCCGATGGAAAAATGGGAGAGAACAGCGGTAAGAATAGTCTAGCCGGAGGACGGCCATTACTGGCGTATCTTATCGGAAATAAAAACGTGAACAAGCTTAGTGATAAGCCTCTGCAATTCCGATACTTTACCGGGGTCCGAGGGTGAAGCCGTCAGTTCAACTTAGTTGAGGAAGGTATGCTCGAAGCAATTGAAAGAACCGCTCCTGTCGCTCTGTACCGGCTGAGGGAAAGCGAGAACGTCTGTGCGGTTATCGCTTCAACACCGGAGACGCGTCGTATCACCAACGATCCGTTTGTGGTCGGTGTCGATTACACCAACGCCCTCCGGGACGCCTGCGCCGTTACACTCAAGGTGCTGCGGCAGAACAACGTTCTGGATGTGGCGGAGCAGCGCGCCTGCGTGTTCAACATTCTTCGCGGCGGTTTGAACTTCGGCTTACGCGAGGCGCTACATCAGGCATTCGGCTGGAATACGCACGCGTCGGCATTCGTGAGCGCTCAACGTGCACGACAGAGCGATAGTCCCGAAGATTGGTACATCACCGAGCATGATTACAAGAAGATTTACCTTCCCCCTCAAACGGATCTGTTCTTCGGCGATGTCGTCGCCACCGGGACGAGTCTTCACTACGGTTTAAGCCAAATTGTCGAACAGGTACGTAACGCTCGCGGGAGCATTCGTTCCATCACCTTCTTCACCATCGGCGGTGCCTGCTCGGAAGCAATTGTTGCCGATATCGCAGAGCAGTGCCGGTCCCTCTCTCCCGACTTTCGCGGTGCACTTGTCGTGTATTTTGAAGGCCGATTCGGTGTGGCGACTCCGGAAACGAATCTCCGCATCAAGCTGACGGGCACAGATCTGTTGCGCAGAGAGTGTCTCCTTGCGCCCGAATTTTTCGATTCGCAGTATCAAGATCCGGCGTATCCGCTCGAACGGTGTACCATCTATGATGCAGGCTCCCGCGCCTTCTGGTTACCGGAATACCTCGAAGATGTCCGAGAATACTGGGCAGCCTGTGCGGAACTCGCTGAACAGGGTACAATCTTCGAAGACCTCTGCCGGGAGCGAATGCCGGACCTCGACCCCGAACGCTTTGGTAGGGTTGACCTGCGCGAGCTCTGCGAACGGCAGCTGCGGAAAGTTGAGGCTATCTTGTCCGATACCTCTCGCTAGCAGAACGAACTTCCTTCTTAGGAAAAGAGCCGCTCTAGATCAACTTGCCATTCCCCACTCGTTTGCTAGACTTCCGATGGCCGCTTTCGACGTTTCGCCGTAGGCATCAGTTCTCTCCAGTTTCGATCGCTCGGAAGAAGCATCACCTCAAGCTCTGGCCACAGTTCGTTAACCTGTAGGAAGAGTTTGGGCTGCAACCCGGGTTCCTTAAAGGTTGAAATTATGAGAACAGATGAAATCACAGAGATCGCGGAAGGACTGTTCATCACGGACAGCACCAGCGGGCAGAGCCTCGACCTTTCTGACAAGGGATTCGACGCCGTGCTCTGTCTTGACCGTCGTCGTTACCAAAATCCCCACCCCGATCGAAAAGTCACATGCGTACTCGCTGCACTTCCCGAGCGCAACTGTCAGGCATCCCATTTCGACACAGCAGTTGGAATGCTCAAGCGTCTCGTAAAAGAGCACGGAAAGGTGGTCGTCCACTGCACGCACGGTCAAAACCGCAGCGTCGCCGTCGTGGCAGCCTACTTGGTCGACACCGGAATGGATCCCGAGGAGGCGCTAGACTTTGTCGGCAAACGGCGTGGAGCACGTAAACTGATCGACTCGTCCTTTGAGGATCTGGTCCGTGCCCGAAACCACTAAGCTTCGGGTGACGGGCTGCCTATCTCATTGTTGTAAAGGTTACAGCACATAGGTAGGCAGCCCTCGCTCGACGTATCTGTTCTCGCGAATCTAAATCCACCGAAATCTAGGTCATACTCTTCTTTGCTTCGAGCCTTCCCATTTATTCAACGAAGGAACGAATCACTTAGCCGCACGGGGGAAAGGCACTCGCAAGGCTACGGCCTATTGCCCGGACGGCTCCTTAAGCTGAAAGCGCACGGCCTTATCCGATTGGGCGTGCGCTTCCTGCACGGCACTTTCGGTCGCAGGCGCGGTTCCATCCGTCATGCCGACAAGCTGCTCCGGCTTCGGGATCGGTTGGGGGCTCACCTCTTTGTTGCTACCGACCAGACGCCCGTTCAAATCGTAATTGACCGTCACGATGTGCTTATCGCCCTGTAGGCTTTCGATTGGGCTAGTCACTAGCTCGGCGATCCCGAGGGTGACGATGTCGAGGACGGTGTAGAGTGCAGCACGGTTGAAGTTCGCTTTATCTCCTGTGAAATACTGATACGTTGCCAGGTCGCCTGTGCGTGTTCGTTCGACGGCGATTGGCTTCCCGAGCTGGGACTCGACTGACAAGCGATCAGTTCCGGTCGCCAGCACTCGCAGGTCCGGCTCCTCGCTCGCGTGAGCAGCCATGAACACCGAACATCCGCTGAAGGAGGTCATGAGCACGCCCGCGAGCAGTGCACGGCAGTGTCGTAGCTGAAAGTGACGGAGCGGCTTCATATCGGTACCTCGCAATAGGATCAGGTTAAGACGATTTCCAACAACGGGCGTGTGGGGCACACGTGCTTCGAGCAAGGCTTGTGCCATCGGGAACGGCGTGCGCGCGGCGATGGGGAACTGAACCGCCGGGTTTGACGGCAGGGGAATGAGAGGCGTTTCGAGACGGCTTCTGCGGAGCGCTCTAGGAGGTCCTGACTCTCAACTTGAGAACGCGACGGAGCGTGTTAGCCCAAAAGCAGAAGCGCCAGCTCAGGCGAGCGATTCGCTTGCGCCAGCACTGCAGCGCCGGCTTGCTGCAAGATAGAAGCCCGGGTGAGACGAGCCGTTTCTTCTGCCACATCAACGTCTGTTATCTGACTGGCTGCCGCTATGAAATTCTCCCTACCCTGGGCAAGATGGGAGACTGCAGTTGCCAACCGACTTTGAGCAGCACCGATCGACGCGAGTTCCTGACTGACGCGCTCCAGCGCATCATCGATAACGCCGAGCATCTCGAGACTGCGTTCACGCGAAGTGAGATCGAGGGCCTGCAAGGTTGTTACCGTCTCTGTGTTTGCCAGCATGACAGTGATGTCGCCGCCATCGTAGTTGGCGCTGACAAGGTCATTCACACCGTCCCCGTTCAAGTCGCCGGCGTAGATACCGTAGGGGCCGCTGCCCACGGCGACGGTGGTACCGCCGCGAAATGTTCCATCACCGTTTCCGAAGAAAATGTAACCGGTATCTTCAGCATACCCTTCAGCGATGAAGTCGAGAAAGCCGTCGGCGTTCAGATCTGCGACATTAAGAAATCCGCTTCCGTTTCCGGCACTCACCGGATCCGTGTAGCGGAATGTCCCGTCTCCGTTACCGAACAACACCCGCACCGAGTCATCGGTGTAGTCGGAGAGAGCGACGTCGAGATTGCCGTCGAGATCGAAATCCGCGACATCGAGACCATCAACGAGGGTGCCGACGACGAACCGTTGCCGTTCGCCGAACGTCCCGTCACCTTGACCAGGATACAGCAGTAAATCGTCGCCGTTCCGAATACGTATCAAGTCAGCAAGACCGTCGTTGTTGAAGTCGCCGGTTTGAGTAATGCCGGAAGCAGACTCTGCATCGGTGGTCAGCGCCGAACGAAATGAGCCGTCTCCGTTACCGACAAAAGTATAGATCAAAGGATTTGAGAAACTCGTCGCGACAATATCCAAAACGCCATCGCCGGTCACATCGAGTATCTCCACGCGCGTCGCGCCAATCGCCGGAGCGATGTCCACGGAACCTGCGAATGAGCCTGAACCGTCGTTGAAATTAATCTCGACACCGAACGAGCCTGAGACGATATCGAGGTCGCCATCGCCGTCTAGATCGGCAAGCGCGGACTCGAGGTTAAATCCGGAGAGCGCAAGGTCGGTCTGCGCTTTCAGGGTTCCATCACCGTTGCCGAGAAAGACGCTTGCCGCCCCGCCGGACCGATCCGAGAGCACTAAATCGAGCTTGTTGTCTCCGTTGAGATCGCCAAATACGATCGAGTGCGGCTGCGTCGCTGATCCGTAGGCTACCGCGGCTTCGTAGGTGCCGTCACCAATCTCTCGACTAAGTCCTCCCCCAAGTGAAAACTGGATGGAGCCGGGATCGCCATACCCGGCCTGCACACGGAGCGGGTTTAACGTGCCATCGAGCAAATTCTGTCCATTGAACTTGGTGCTACCTACTATTCGATTATATTCATTGACCAACGCACTGGCTTCCTCATGAAGCGCTTGGCGCTGTTCCTGCGAAAGCGTGCCGTTCGCGGACTGACTGGCCAGCTCCCGCTGGCGAATGAGAATGCCGGTTAGTTCTTGTGCGGCGCCCTCTGCAATGTTGAGCAGTCCCACGGAGTCATTGACGTTGCGAATGGCTTGATGAAAAACGTGGGCGTCAACTTTGAGATCCTCGGAAATGGCAAGTCCCGAAGCGTCGTCTCGCGCCTTGTTGATGCGCAAACCGCTGGAGAGGCGCGTAAAGCTATCGTTGAGCTGCGCGCTGCTCGAGGCGAAGCGTCGCTGCGCATTGAGCGACGCGAGGTTGGAGTTGATGGTTATCGAGCCCATCGGCGTGCCGACTACATCCTTGGCAAGCTACGACAATTCCTAGATCTTCCCTCTAATGGTCGTCCTTTTATTGGGTGTCCTTTAATATTCCCGCGCATTTCGCCCCGAAACGCGTGGGGAGTCGGCAAGCAGGATCGCTCGACTCAATGAATTCAGGCACTTAGGTTGACGGCTAGCGACGTGTCGCCGGTTCTGCGGCAAAGCGAATCCCCCCGACGGCGTCTTCAGGTCGCGCCGGAGAGTGGTTCACTCCTCAGGGGGTGTGCTTGATCCCAGTAGCCGAAAACAGCTACACCATCGGCAGATGGATCTGCTCGCTGCTCAGCAGCCGTTCGAGGACGTTCGGCGGTTGGTCAAGCTTCGTCCTCAGTCTCTCAGCTCCCTCGCTCTTTCTTATCCGTATCCTTCGAGTTTGCTGATCTCATATGGCGTCGATCGTAGTGATCGCCTTCGTATGGGATTCGGCAATAGCTTCGGTTTTATTGCCTCACCATTAGACAGTTTGCGGTGTTGAATCGTTCAACGCCTGTCTCTCGTGAGCACGGTTCAAGGAGCACAGCGATGTTTATCAGAAGGGTTAGAAACGGAGTTCCAGACGGAGTCGGTCTTAGTGAAGATCCTGGTCATTTG
>JAGRAW010000090.1:2916-11836 GCA_020434415.1 Bdellovibrionales bacterium | reverse complement strand
CGCCATCGCCTGCAACGGCACTACGTGTACGGTGCCTGGTGCGAACTGAGTGCCTAGCCACTGCTCTAGCGGCTTCAATCCGGGACCTCGGGCGATAAACTCCAACATTCCCTGAAATTCGAACGGCCTCACCCGTGGGGTGACCAATACGTCGATCGCTTTGAACATGTGACCGTTCTGCAGATTGAGGAAAACAACCCAGGCGAGAAACCCTGGGTCGACTACCGTCACGGGCTGCTGGACTATCCCTCGGCCGTTAGTTCGCCCATCCGTGATAGCGAGCATAGCCATGTCCGCTATTTGAGAACTCCGCACATCCGTCCCGCCGTCCGGCCAGGTCGCTCCGGGGGGCGGGTCGACACTGACGGTGCGGTTGGCATAGCGCGGATCAATCGTCGGTCCTATCTCGAGCCAGTTATTGGGCGAATCAAGCACCGAGAGATCACTGACCAGACGACCCAAATACTTCTCCACCATTGCCTGAACTGCGTGACCGGCATGCATCGGAAATGCTCCTTCTTGAAAAACTGGGGCTCCGCGGGGGAGCCCAAAAAACGTGAGTTCTGCGGCTGCACATAGGCCGAAGAGCCTGTCCTGCGGCCAATGTGCACCTGCACTTCTACTGCTTCTTGAATGCGAGCAACTTGGTGAAATGCCCGCGGGAGGAGAGGGGGAGAGAACTACCGCAATAAATAGTAGGAAGTTACGACGTTGTCAATTTAAGCGAAGAGGCGCTGGAGGAGAGACCTGTGAAAACAGTCTAGAATGCGAGCAACTCGCCGGTTCGCTCTGCCTGTCGAAGAGTAGCGTGCTGCCACTTTTCCGAAGACATCATCGAACCGACAAGTTGCTCAATGTACCGTCTCGCCGCCTGTGTTACGGAATCAGGTCGAGCGGAACCCGGTACTGGTCATCGCTGCCAATCCGAATGACCTGAGAGAATACTCCGGTCTGACGGCTTGCCTGTACGAACAGTGGCCCGTAAGTATTGTCGTCCAGGGTCCGGCACAGGTCGTACTTCTTCACCTCATACGGAGCCAGTGACAAAGACTGATTCACCGGAATCCCCCCCGCCGCCAGCTTCGCTGCCGGAACCGGTGTGCCGTCTATCGCCTGCACTACCAGCTCAACTTGCACCGCTGCCGAGGAGGCATTGCCGACAACCCAGTCACATTCCTGGTTCAAGAATGTGTTGTAGCTGCCGCTGAGCTGCATGCCGAGCGCCTCTCTCGCGTTGATGGCGGACATATATCGCACTGCGCCGTTTGCTTCTCTACGGTAGTTGGTTGCACTGACAATCAGGCTCTCCCGCTCCGCCGCATCCACAACTGCGACACCGAAGCCGCCGGCCAGCCGCTGATCCATCACGAAGTGTTGTGATGCCTTCGGCTGCAGCGTCAGCGTATCCGTTCCGACCAATGCGCCGTCGCGGTAGAGCTTTACCGTCACCGGATTGGTCTTCTCGGAAGCGTTGCCAATCTCCAGCACGGCACTGCCCAAAGAAGCATCCAGGTAGGCCGCCAGCGCCACACCGGTCGGATGCTCCGCTTCAATCGGCATCGCCAAGACGAAGCGGCCTACTGCCGGGCTGTAGATATAGCGGACGTTGCGCAGAGAGAAGGCCGCGTTTGCGTTCTTCGGAACCCAAGTCGCCATGCCGACAAGCTTCTGGTCCGGAAGGTTCACAAAGTAATCGGCTCTGCTTCGCGCTGCCAGCGTGACCTCGGCTCGATACAGGGCTGCTCCCGCCTGGTTGTAGAACAGAAGCGTTCCTGTCTGCGCAGTTTCCGACCGGTTGCTAATCTCCAGCCAGTTGAACGCGACCTGCTGTTCGTCACCGGCAGCAAGCCCCGGCTGGTAGGTATTGAACAGCACCGCCTGCATTCCCTTTCGTCCGGCCGAGAACGGCACGGCAAAGCTGTAGTCGAAGTCCAAGTTCGCCAGTGTCGCCTGAGGCGCGAACTTGTAGAACAACATTCGCGCGCTCAAGTCCCCCGCGCTTCCGTTGTGCTCGATACAATAGGAACCAATCGACTGAGTCTTCCAGCCGGGAAGTTCATGAATCAGCACATCGAGCTTCTGTCCCGGAGCCAGGCTCATCGCACGCGCGCCGAGCTCAGCACCGCCATTCGAGAACAACCTGGCGGTAAGGGACAGCTGCTTGTTGCTGCGGTTCTGCTGCTCGGCCACGTTAATCATGCCGAGGAAACTGTTCCATGGAGCGCAACTTTTCGCCGGGAGGTATTCGAAGCGGCTGCCGCGATCAAGCGGGTCGGTCCCGTCTGCCTGTTCCTGCGAATCGACAACGCCATCGCCGTCAGAGTCGGTGTCACCACCTCCCGGCGTGCCGTTGTTGCCGGGGACGGCACCCAATCCTTCCGGACGATATGAACGGTCCGTCGTGACGATGATTCGATCGATCTTCGAATTTTCATCACGGCCTCGGAACGTAAGCGTGTGCGCTCCGGCACTAAGGGTAAAGACCCGCGGCGACAACGTCTGTGGGGTCCCCGTGCCGTTTCGGCCATTGACCATCGTCCACTGCCAAGCATTCGACCATGTTCCCTCAGCGGTGTCGTAGACATCCTCAGCGCCGCCATCAACCGAGACGAAGTATGAATCGGATTGGGAATTCGGCGACAGCACTCTTGCCCACACGATATATTGCGCTGCCTTCGGAACCGGGAGCGCAACGTGCAGTTTCCCTGCATTCGCCTGCTTGGTCACGACGTAAGCGCCTGCCGAAGCTCCGGTATCGCTCAACTTCGCGAATGGCGCCTCTACGCTTGCATCTTCAGCTTCCACGGCGAGGTAGACATGCTGCGCACCTGCTCCACCGCTCGAGGAAGAGCTGCTGGACGAGGAGGAACTGCTCGACGACGATGAGCTACTGCTCGACGAAGAGCTTCCACCCGGATTGGTCGCCGTGCCTGTCAGCGAGCGAAGGATGAAGGAACCGAACTCCGGAAAGGTCTGGGGCCGGGGGTGGCTTGCTCCTGCGACCGGCAGCACCGGTGCCGGTCGTCCGGTCATGCGGATCGCGATCGGCGCGCCGGTGTAGGTGAGCGTCTCTCGATCAGAATGGAAGTTCTGTGCGTTGATCAGCTCGAATCGTTCTCCCACCTTCAACAGCCCACTTGGGAGTGCGACTTGTACCGTCGATTTCTTCGAGTAGTTCACGATCGCGATGTTTGCCCGACCGGTCTCATACTTGTTGGGTCGAATCGAGATCTCGTCTGCAGGCACCGAGCTGGCCGAGATGTAGGTGTTGTTCTGGAGGTTCGGGTCGGTTCTCCATGGGCCATTGAGTCCTCCGTAGAGCAAATTCCCGCTGATAGTCGCGCCGGGGTACGGGGACTGAAGGTAGGCGATACCGCCATAGAAGTGGTTTCCGATCAGAGAGCTATTCGTGCTTCCGGAACCGAACATCCAGTAGCCGAAGTTGATCGACCAAGAAGCATCTCCTGCCTTGTTGTACGTGAGATTGTCAATGACACTTGTGTCGTTCAGCTTTGCGCCACCGCCGACAAGAAGTTGACCGCCATCATTGGAGAAGAAGGTATTGCCGATAATTTCAAAGCCGTTCAGATAGGCCGCACCTGAACCGTATGCCTGGATTCCGATGCCATAGCTTCCCCAGACGATGTTGTCCTCGAACCGTTTCCAGTCGAATTGGTTCTGCGTGTAGATCCCGTGACCGTGACCACGGTCAGGCGCGGTCCATCCATTGTTATAAATTAGACTGCCGTAGAGCTCGACTTGCTTCGCGGGAACCCAGGCGCCGATGCCGCTGAACATGTTGTGGATCACCACGTTAATCAGCTTTACACCGTCAGCGTCCTTTACACCTACACCGCCGGGTATGCTGATATCGCCGGGAAATGAAGTAGCTTGTGCCGAGACCCGGTCGGTGGGCGTTCCAGCGACCTCGAAGCCCCAGTACCAAGTATAGCCTCCTTTGATATCAAGCACGGCATCCGCAGTTCTGAGATCCAGCACAGGCCATTCGCCCGGATAGCCGCGAACGATAATCGGCTTGTCGCTCGTGCCACGGAGTCGGCTAACGAACGATCCCGGATAGCTCCCGCCTCGTAGCCAGATCGTATCTCCGGGTTTTACCGCACTCGGATGCGCCAACGCTGTCGTCAGGTCCCATGGCGCGGCCTTCGAACCGCTTCCGCTCGAGCTCCCGTTTGGCGCAGCATAGAATTCAGCTGCTTGTCCATCCGCCGGAAGTGCAAACAGCACTTGGAGCATAATCAGCACCAGAGCTGCCAACTTCATTTTTCTGGTCATTGTTGCTTCCCCTCTTTCCAATGTGGCAAACGCCGACAACAAGCGTACGGCGAGTCTGTTCCATGAAGAGTGATGAGGGGGCTTGACGTCAGTTTGGAGTCAATCGAGACCTGTTTGCACGTCGGAGGCTACCGATCGCCGGCAGCATGCCATGCAAGCCCGTTTAGCAGTTGGGAACAGACTCGGAGGCCGGTCGATCTGTTCACGTGCGAAGCCGACAAAATCTTACATATGCGATCCGAGAAAGCTGAAGCTTTCTGTGAGACTAGGAGGGGGCAGGCCGCGTGGCGAGAAATTGCTTCTTCTCCAAGAACCTGTCGGCGCCCTTCCGGGCGACGATTTCGGCTAGATACAGACCGGGAACGATCGATGGCGTATTCGGTTCGGCATAGACACCGGGAGCGGATGGAACGAGTGTGACAGACGTATCAAGCGAAGCATCGGCCGGTCGGAGCAACTTCACCTCTATCTCGGCTTCCTCAATCGGCAGTCCGTCTTTATCGTGCAGAAGCAGCTCGAGAGAGCCGGCTTCCGACAGATTGAGCTTGGTTCGCCAACCAAGGCCTCGACTCGCTTGCAATCGATCAATAGTATCTTGATACGCCAGCCCATCCTCATACGGCTGGCTGCTCACGACGCCGCGCTGACTACTGAGTGCTGCGTAGACCACATACGCATTCACCAAAGCGATACAGATGAAAAAGCACACAATGCCGAAAACCCAGCGAGGCATTACTCCCCTCCCGCAGCGTCTGGACCGAGAAGCGTTACCTCCTGCGAGTCCGTAAAGCCATCGCTGCCTTCTATCGTTACCACAGCCTTGAGGTTCCCGGCCTGCAGCGACTCCCGTTGAAAGTTGACGAATGCCGGAACTGTTTGCATTTCATCCGGTCCGATCTTCAGCGGAACGATCGGAATGATTAGCTGCAACGAGTCCATCGGTTCGATGTGGAACGTGTAGGCGACAGCTTCATCACCTTTATTGCTCACACGGACTTGGAACTGATTGGCAATGCGCCCGTCTTCCAAGGCGATGTAGGGCGCGATTCCCTTTCCCCGAAGCACTTGGAAGTCTGTAAGCTCACGGGTCGAGACCGCATAAAGAAAGATACCGGCATACACCAACAAGATGGTTCCATAGACGAAGGGTCGGGGGCGGAGCAACCCACGAAGTTGCTTCTTACCAAGCAGCCGATCCTCGGTATCATAGCGAATTAGACCGGTAGGCTTGTCGACCTTACGCATTACGTCATCGCAGGCATCAATACATTGAGTACAACTAATGCATTCAAGCTGCACGCCGTTGCGGATATCTATCCCTGTCGGGCACACTCGCACACACATTTTACAGTCGATACAATCGCCTTGAGGGGTCTCCGCAGCTTTGCGAAGTTTTCCCCGCGGTTCGCCCCGCACCACATCATAGCCGACCACTAGGGTGCTGGAGTCCATCAATACCGATTGAAAACGCGCGTAGGGACAGAGGACCGTACAGAACTGCTCTCGGAACCAACCGAACTGAAACGCCATCACGCCCATGAAGATGAGCGTCAAAGCGAATGGTACGGGGTTATGATGCGGCCAGTCGCTCATCATTTGGAGCAACGGTTCTCGTCCGATAAAATAGGCGAGAAAGCTACTAGCCAGAACCCAGGAAATCACCGCACAGAGACCGTGCTTCAATAGCTTCTTTCTAATCTTCTCTGCGGTCCAGGGGCCGTCATCGAGCCGCTTGCGCTGCGCTGGAGATCCCTCAATCCAGCGCTCAATGGGGCGGAAGACGAACTCCAGAAAGACGGTTTCGGGACAGGCCCAGCCGCACCACAGCCTCCCGGCAACGGCGGTAAAGAAAAACAGCGAGAAGGCCAGCATCCCGAAAACAAGGAATAGAAAATAGGAATCGGTAGCCCAGAACTGCTGCCCGAAAAGAATGAACTTCCGATTGGGGAAATCGAAATGAATACCCTGGCGCCCGTTAATCGTGACCCACGGCATAAGCAAGTAGAACGCGATCAGGCTGTAGGCGACGATCTGGCGACGACGGTGGAAGTATCCCTCCGCGAGTGTCGCATAGACCCACTTCCGTCGACCCTTCTTGTCGACGGTGTAGAGGGTTTCTCTAAAGTCAGGCTCCATAAAGACGTCGGACGACACCGCCCGCACTCAACTATACCACCGGACCGTTCACATCACGTTCTAGATAAGGTTCGGTCAAGCTGTGCCCTCTCGAACCTCTCTCATTATCCTGCGGTCCCGACAGTTAGGGAAGGCCGTCACAGCGGCTCACCCTGTTCACCAAACTCCACCAACGCCCCTTCCGGTTGCTTAGGATTAGGAGGGTTCGTACCGCGGAGGGAGCGGATATACGCGACGACAGCGTTAATCTCTGATTCGGGCATCAGCGCGCCCCAGGCAATCATTCCCTTCTCCGGAACTCCCTCGACGACCACGCGCTTCAAATCTGTGAGTGCGCCCCCATGGATCCAGTAGTCATCGGTAAGATTAGGGCCGACCAGACCCTGCGCCTGAGGCCCGTGGCAGGCCAAGCACTTGGTAGTAAACACTTCCTGCCCTTTCGCAAGCGCATCGGCATCGGAAACAAGAGCGAGAAGCGAATCAGCATTTCCGGCACTGACCACCGGCTGATGGGCACTTCGCACTTCCTCAAGCGCCGCCATATCGACGGCGAGGCGTTCCTCTTGGAGCAGTCCCGGACCGAAATGGTAGTACCCTACCCGAACTACGGCGAATGCGATGGTCAGCCAGAACAGCGCGATCCACCAGCGAGGGAGGTCATTATCGTATTCCTGAATGCCGTCGTAGTCGTGGTCGAGTAACTCGTCTTTCTCAGCCATTGTACCTGTCTTCTCTCCTGCACTCGATGTCGCTTTGCTCATCGTCCTCGAGAGGCAAGTGAGCAATTGACTCGTATTTTTCCTTTCGGCTGCGCCGGTACACCCAAACCACCATCCCGATAAAGAAAGCGAAGAACAGCGGACCGGTAACCACGACGGTCCAGGGGAGGTGATCAAAATGCGGCAGCAATTGTTTCATTCGGTTGCGCCTTCGCTCCCCTTACTGAGCTTGTGCCACCTCGGTCTTCGCTTTGATATCGGTTCCGAGCCGTTGCAGATAGGCAATCAACGCGATGATTTCCTTTTGCTCGACCGAATCCTCCTGCACCCCTTGAGCCTTGAGCTCCGCGGCAATCTGCTTCGCCTGGCTCTTCGCAAGATCGGCAGCCCCGGCAATTTCCGCTTCGGAATACGGCGTTCCCAAGGTCGCAAGCCCCTTCAGCTTTGCCGACGTCGTGCTCAAATCAAGTTCGTTCTCGTATAACCACGGGTACGGCGGCATCAGTGAGCTGGGGCTGGTAGAACGGGGGTCCAGCATATGCCGATAGTGCCAGAAGTGCGGATACTTTCCTCCGACTCGGTGCAGATCCGGCCCCGTACGTTTGGAGCCGAACTGAAATGGCCGGTCGTAGATAAACTCCCCGGCTTTGGAAAATTCACCATAGCGGACGACTTCTTCGCGGAACGGACGCACCATCTGCGAGTGACAATTGTAGCAGCCCTCCCGAATATAAATGTCCCGTCCCTCCAGTTCTAACGGTGTATAGGGACGGACTGACGATATGGTCGGGATATTGCTCTTGATTGCAACCAGCGGAATGTATTGAGCTGGTCCTCCAATGATTACGGCCAACAGGGTGAGCACGCTGAACAGCACCGGCTTTCCTTCCAAGCGGTGATGCCAGGGCGTCGGATGCTTACTGTAGTCCGTGTGATCATCAACCGAAAGCGGAGCCGCTTTCACGCTCGGGTCGCTCAGATCTGCCCCTTGCGCTTTCGCGATACCGATAGTCTTGAAGAAATTGTAGAGCATCAAAATGAGGCCGAGGACGTAGAGCACTCCTCCGAATACTCGGATCCAATAGAAGGGAATCAGCCGAGTGACTGTCTCGATAAACTCAGGGTACTTGAGCAGCCCTTCCGGAGTGAACGCACGCCACATCAGCGCCTGGGTGATACCGGCCGTCCACATCGAGGTGATGTAGAGCACGATCCCGATTGTGGCAGTCCAGAAATGAGCTGCCATCAGCTTCTTGCTATAGACCTCGACTTTCCACAGCTTGGGGATCAGGTAGTAAATCATCCCGAACGCCAGGAAGCCGTTCCATCCGAGCGCACCACCGTGAACGTGGCCGATCGTGTAATCCGTGAAGTGCGTCAGCGCGTTGATCGATTTGATTGACATCATCGGCCCCTCAAAGGTCGACATGCCATAGAAAGTCACGCCGGCGACAAAGAACTTGAGCACCGGATCGGTACGAAGCTTGTCCCAGGCTCCTCGTAACGTAAGCAAGCCGTTAATCATTCCCCCCCAAGAGGGCGCAATCAACGCGATCGAAAAAATGGTGCCGATAGTCTGCGCCCACTCCGGGAGCGAGGTGTACAGCAAGTGGTGCGGGCCGGACCAGATATAGATGAAGATCAGCGACCAGAAGTGAATCACCGACAGTCGGTAGGAATAGACGGGTCTCCCTGCGGCCTTGGGAATGAAATAATACATCAAGCCTAGAAACGGCGTGGTCAGGAAGAATGCAACTGCGTTGTGCCCG
>JAGRAW010000090.1:0-2899 GCA_020434415.1 Bdellovibrionales bacterium | reverse complement strand
GTGACCGTACCACCACTGCACTAGCCCATCGGAGATACCGGAGAAGATCGGATAGCTTTTGAAAAGCGTAATCGGCAAGTTCAGAGAATTGACGATGTGAAGCATCGCTACGGTGATGATGGTTGCGATGTAGAACCACACCGCCACGTAAATGTGCTTTTCGCGACGCTTGATGAGGGTGCCAAAAAAGTTGATTGCGAAGACGACCCAGATGAGCGCTATCGCGATATCAATCGGCCACTCCAGTTCCGCATATTCCTTGGAGACGGTGATCCCGAGCGGCAGGGTGATCGCCGCCGCGACGATGATCAATTGCCAACCCCAAAAATGAATTGCGCTCAACGTGTCACTGAACATGCGCGCCTTCATCAGGCGTTGAAGCGAGTAGTAGATCGCCGCGAAAATCGCGTTACCGGCGAAAGCAAAGATAACCGCGTTCGTATGAAGCGGTCGCAGCCGACCGAACGTCAGCCAGGAGGTACCGAAGTTCAACGGCCAGTAAGCGAGCTGTGCGGCGATCAGAATCCCCGCCACCATGCCGATGAGCCCCCAGAGCAGGGTCGCTACGATGAACTTGCGAACGATTGCGTCGTCGAATTTGAAAGTCTCGAGAGTGGTATTCATCTTAGTGCTGATTGCGTACGTTGGGGTGGCCTCTGCCGGGCCACTCTGCCTCTACCGTGATACTGCTGTGCTCTCTTGTATACAAAGTAGACTTGACCAAGAACAAGATCGATCCACGTTTTTCTGAAAATTTTTTGGAAGTTGAATGTTGAATTCGACTTTCGACTATTCTTCGGCAGTCGGGGTCTTGTTCATCGGGTGCGACCGACTCGATGCGGAGGGCGTGGCAGATTCTTCGCAATCGTCGAATAGCATGCGCATCGCAGGCGTTTCCAAATCGTCATACTGACCGCTGCGAATGGCCCACCAATAACCGAGAAGGCCGATGAGGCCGAGCCCGATCGCCATCGGAATGAGAAAATAGATTATCTCCACCGCGATTCCGTGAGTTTCTCGTGTTGCCGCTGGAAGCTTCCCCTCAAAAACGCCAATGAAGATACGATGACTGTCGCCGAACTGAGAGGCATCAGTATCGCCGCCACAAGCGGAGTGATATAGCCGAAAGCCGCTAATCCGCCGGCGCTGACGTTATAAAACAGAGAAAGAGCGAAGTTTCGCTTGATTGTCGATAGGGTGGATCTCGCACCTCGGAGAACCGCCACCACCGATTCGAGCGGGCCCTCGGACACGTACACATCTGAGGCTAGCAGACTGAGCTCAGCTCCCCCAGCTACTGCCACCCCGACCGTCGCCTGCCGCATCGCCAGAGCGTCATTTACTCCATCCCCGATCATGATACTTGGATTTGCTTCAGCAACGGCTTGCGCTTTCGCTTCAGGAGCGACGTTTGCCTGACAATCAATGCCAAGCTGAGACGCACGAGCCTCGACAACTGCACGATCGTCACCGGAGAGCATGGTGGTATCGATATCGAGACTACGTAGTTCCCTGACAAACCAGTCGCTATTCTCACGAAGCGCATCGCCGACACCGAACAGAGCGACCAAGCGAGCGGAAAGTGCGAAGCCGATCGGACTCAGTGCTTCGGCCCGGATAACCGCAAGTTCCGCTTGGGCTTCGGCACTAAAGTGGACCCCCTCACCCGAAAGCCACCGGGGCGAACCAATCCGCACTCGGCTGCTGCCGTTCTCTCCCACCACTCCACAGCCGGGGATTTCGTTTCGGTCCTCGATAGTCGGCAGAGGTTGACGCTCGTCCCAAGCCAAATGTCTTCGAAGCGCGCCTGCATACGGATGAGTCGATCCTGCTTCGAGGCCGATAATCAGCGAAGACGACTCGGCAGGGGCGTCCTTTTCCCAATACGACCGAACGACGCGAGGCACTCCCTCTGTCAGTGTCCCGGTCTTATCGACGAACGCTCGCTTGATCCGTGCCAACTGCTCCAGCGTCTCGCCATTTTTGACGACGATCCCTGCCTTCGCAGCTTTTCCAAGTGCGACGCTCATCGCGATTGGCGCAGCAAGACCGAGCGCGCATGGACAAGCCACGACAAGTAGCGCTAGCGTGTGCTCAACTGCAACCGTTACTCCCTCGGCGCGAATCCAGTAGATCAAAGTTGCAATCGCGACGGTAAGCAGCACTGCGACGAAATAAGTACTCATCGTGTCACTAGCGCGCACCAAAGTAGACTTCTCTGCTTGCGCATCTTCGACTTGTCTCGCCAGGCGACCGAGCCGACTCTGCCGGTACGGCGCGACGACGCGCATCACCAAGTCGGCGCCCAGGTTGACGGCACCTGCGTGAAGCTCATCGCCCTGGCGCACCGGAATCGGACGAGATTCTCCGCTGAGGACTGCTCGGTTGATACTCCCCTCGCCGAAGAGCAGGATTCCATCTGCAGGCACGCGAGCACCGCCCGGAATCCGCACTAGATCGTCCTCACGCAGCGTTCCGATGAATACCTCATCCGCTGGGGCGTCCGCAGAATTACCACGAAGACGCAAAGCCGACGCGGGGCCGAATGCATGCCAAATTCCTGTGCCGGCAGTAATTTTGTCCAGCCCTGCGCGCTGTAGCCACCGGCCGACCAGCAGAAAGAAAACCAAGCTGCATACCGAATCAAAATACACATGGTCGGCACCGCGAACGGTTCCCCACACGCTCACTAGAAACCCGGCAACGATGCCAATGCTGATCGGAAGATCCATGTGGAGAATGCCGACCCGCAACCCCGAGACCGCCGCGCGAAAGAAGGGAACTGCAGCGTACCCAATAACCGGGAGCGTAAGCACGAGCGACGTGTAGTGGAGAAACGTCTGATACTTCGTTTCAATCCCGGTAAACCAGCCTTGATACAAGGAGACGGCGATCAGCA